>NZ_JBFAJK010000041.1:0-54512 GCF_040655175.1 Micromonospora sp. NPDC050495
CTCTGCCCAACGTCATCCCAGCAAACTACTATAAATAGATGCAGAACGATGACCGCCACGCCGATGGCAGCCATCGTTTAACACCAGTCACCTAGGGATTCTCCTCAGCGGCCTCACAGCGACCGGGGCGCAGCATTACGGTCAGGAGGTGCACAACATGCCCGTACTGAAGAACCGCGCTGTGCTGCGCTGGCTGGTCCCGGTGACCGCGGGGGTCGTCGTGGTCGGCGGCGGCGCCCTGGTCGGCACGTTCGCCGCCGGGGCCGACCCGGCCCTGCCGCCGCGGACCGCCGCCCAGCTCCTGGACGACCTGCGTACGTCCCGCCTCGATGGGCTCTCCGGCACGGTGGTCCAGCGCGCCGACCTGGGCCTGCCGCCGCTGGCCGAGCTGGCCGGGGCGGCCGGCGGAAACGAACTGACCAGCCTGCTCACCGGCACCCACACCCTGCGGGTCTGGTACGCCGGCCCGCAGCGTCAGCGGCTGGCCCTGCTCGACACGCTCGGCGAACGCGACGTGCTGCGCGACGGCCGCGACCTGTGGACCTGGAGCAGCCGGACCAACACCGCGTCGCACCGGACGCTGCCGGCCGACGGGGCGGAGCGGCCGTCCGCGCCGGCCACCCCGGCCGACGCCGCGGACCGCGCCCTGGCGGCCATCGACCCGAGCACCGCGGTCACCGTCGGCCGCTCGTCGACGGTGGCCGGGCGCAGCGTGTACGAACTGGTGCTCACCCCGCGCGACAAGGACTCCCTGGTACACCAGGTGCGGATCGCGCTGGACGCCAAGGAGCACGTGCCGCTGCGCTTCGAGCTGCTCGCCGACGGCGTGCAGGAGCCGGCCGTCGAGGTCGCCTTCACCCAGGTCGACTTCCGTACTCCGGACGCGGACCAGTTCCGGTTCAACCCGCCGCCGGGGGTGCGCGTCACCGAGGACCGGGGCGACGGGCACGGGCCGGCCGGCATGCACCGGCCGGGCGGCGACCTCGGCAAGACCGGGCCGGGCGGGAACGCGCCGGAGGTGCGTACCGTCGGCACCGGTTGGACCACGGTGCTGGTGGCGAAGCTCGACGCGGCCGGCAACACCCCCGGCGGCACGGCGCCGGCCGGCGCGGCCGGGGCGGACATGCTGGGCAAGGTGCTCGGCGGCCTGCCGAAGGTCAGCGGGGACTGGGGCAGCGGGCGGCTGCTCACCGGGAAGCTGTTCAGCGTGCTGCTCACCGACGACGGCCGGGTGCTCGCCGGCCTGGTCCGCCCGGAGCGGCTCTACGCGGCGGCCAAGGTCTGAGCGAAGCGGGGCCCGTCGGGGGCCCGGTCGGCGCGAGCCGGCCGGGCCCCCGTCTGCGTCCGCGGCGCGGCGGTGTGCCGTCGGGTCGGCGGGTCGGGCAGGCTTGGTCCGGCGGTGGGCCGCGCGGTATCTTGTGCAGTTCAAACACAAAAAGGAATGACCCGAAAGGCCATTCCTCTGCTGGACTATAGCGAATGGGAGCCGGTTTGTCAACGCACTCCGACGTACCGGGTGGGCTGGACCAGGACGACGAGATCGGCCGCGAGCAGGAGTACGTCTCGATGCTCTACGGCCGGCTGGACGGCATGCGCGAGCAGGCCGCCCGGCGGCTCACCGAGGAGCTGCGCAACACCGGCGGCACGCAGCAGGCCCGCTCCCAGCGGGACTCCGCCGTCGGGATGTACGCCGAGCAGGTCGACCGCTACTCCGCCGTGGAGAGCGGGCTCTGCTTCGGCCGCCTCGACGGCGACGACGGTTCCCGCCGCTACATCGGCCGGATCGGGATCTTCGACACCTCCGGCGACTACGACCCGCTGCTGATGGACTGGCGGGCCCCGGCCGCGCGGGCGTTCTACCTGGCCACCGCCGCCAGCCCGCAGGGCGTACGCCGGCGCCGGCACCTGCGCACCCGGGACCGGAAGGTCACCGGCCTCAACGACGAGGTGCTGGACATCACGGCCGCCTCCCCCACCGCCCATGAGGAGCTGACCGGCGAGGCGTCCCTGCTCGCGGCGCTGAACGCGGGGCGTACCGGCCGGATGCGCGACATCGTGGAGACCATCCAGGCCGAACAGGACCGGATCATCCGGGCCGACCTGCCGGGAGTGCTGGTGGTGCAGGGCGGTCCCGGCACCGGCAAGACCGCGGTGGCGCTGCACCGGGCCGCGTACCTGCTCTACACCCACCGGGAGCAGCTCGCCAGCCGGGGCGTGCTGCTGGTCGGCCCGAACGCCACCTTCCTGCGCTACATCTCCCAGGTGCTGCCGGCCCTGGCCGAGACCGGTGTGCTGCTGCGGACCCAGGCCGACCTGTTCCCCGGGGTCAGCGCGCGGCGCACCGAACCGGCCCGGACCGCCGCGCTCAAGGGGCGGGCCGTGATGGTCGAGGTGCTGGCCAACGCCGTCCTGGACCGGCAGCGGGTGCCCGACGAGCCGCTGGAGATCGAGCTGCCGCAACGGGAGATCCTCACCCTCGACCCGGCGGTGGTCCGGCAGGCCCGGGAGCAGGCCCGGCGCTCGCAGCGGCCGCACAACCTGGCCCGCGCGCTGTTCGATGTGGAGATCGTGCACGCGCTCGCCGCCCAGGTTGCCGAGCGGATCGGCGCCGACCCGCTGGGCGGGGAGAACCTGCTCGCCGAGGCCGACGTCGCCGAGATCCGCCGGGAGCTGCGCGAGGAGCCCGAGGTCCAGGCCACCCTGGACGAGCTCTGGCCGGTGCTCACCCCGCAGCGCCTGCTCGCCGACCTGTACGCCGACCCGGAGCGGATCGCCGCCGCCGCGCCCATGCTCACCGAGGCGGAACGCGGGCTGCTGCACCGGACGCCCGGCGGGTGGACCCCGGCCGACGTACCGTTGCTGGACGAGGCGGCCGAGCTGCTCGGCGAGGACGAACGCGCCGCGGTGGCCCGCCGGGAGCGGCTGCGCGCCCTGGAACGCGAGTACGCCGAGGGCGTGCTGGAGATCTGGCGCGGCTCCCGCTCGATCGACGTGGAGGACGAGGCGGACGGCGGCGAGATCCTCGGCGTGACCGACCTGATCGACGCCGACCGGCTGTCGGAGCGGCAGGAGGACGCCGAGCGGCTGACCACCGCACAGCGGGCCGCCGCCGACCGGAGCTGGGCGTTCGGGCACGTGATCATCGATGAGGCGCAGGAGATGTCGCCGATGGCGTGGCGGCTGCTGATGCGGCGCTGCCCGAGCCGGTCGATGACGATCGTCGGGGACGTGGCGCAGACCGGGGCGCTCTCCGGCACGCCGTCCTGGGCCGAGGCGCTGCGGCCGTACGTGGCGGACCGGTGGCGGCTGGAGGAGCTGACCGTCAGCTACCGCACCCCGGCGGAGATCATGGCGGTCGCCGCCGACGTGCTGACCGCGATCGACCCGGCGTTGCGCCCACCCCGCTCGGTACGCGCCGCCGGCGTGCCGCCCTGGGACCGTACCGTCGAGGCGGGCCGGCTGGCGGCGGAGCTGGTGGCGGCGACGGCGCGGGAGGTGGCCGCGCTGACCGACGGGCGGCTCGGGGTGATCGTCCCGACCGGCCGGATCGAGGAGTTGGGCGTGGCGGTGGTCACCGCGCTGCCCGAGGTCGCCGTCGGTGAGCAGCCGGAGCTGGCGAACCGGGTGGTGCTGCTCACCACCGAGCAGGCCAAGGGCCTGGAGTTCGACACGGTGCTGGTGGTGGATCCGGAGCGGATCGTGGCCGAATCGCCGCGCGGGCACAGCGACCTCTACGTGGCGCTCACCCGCGCCACCCAGCGCCTGGGCATCCTGCGCACCACCTGACCCAGGGTCCACGACCCGCGGCCGGTCGGCGTGCGGCCGGGCCGGCAGTGCCGACACGGCCGGCAGGGGACGGCTTCCGCCCCCTGCCGGCCGCGGTACCGGCTGCTCAGCCGGGGTTGGCGCCCTCGTCGGTGAAGTTGCCGACCTGGGCGCCGGCCGACGAGGCGTCGCTGGTCGAGCCGCCGGCCGGGGTGCTCAGGCCGCCGGTGGTGGCATCCCCGGTGGTGGTCGGGGCCACCTTGCCGGGATGCCGTTCCGGTTGGCGGGCCACCCGGCGCACGCTGGCCGGTCCGGCCGTCCCGGTGGTGGTGGTCACCGCGCCCTGACCGCCGGTCGGCCCACCGTCGCGGAGCATGGTGGGGTCCACCGGGGCGTGCGCCGGGTCGTCCGAATCGTTCTCCTGGAGCACCCGGGTCTCGTCGGTCTGCGGCACCGTGACCTCGTCGAGCGCGCCCTCGCCGTACACGCCGCCGGCGATCCGCTCCTCGGCCCGCCGCGCGGCCTGCTGCCGCATGTCGTCCTCACGCACGTCAACCACCTCGCAGAACTCTCGGGGATCCGCCTTGCGTGCCCGACGGCCGCCGGCTGAAACCGGCCGGCCGCCGCGTCGCGTGGTCTGTCCCTGCGCGGCCCGGCTGTCCGGATCGGCGGTCCGCCACCGCACCGGTCGGCGGTCGGATCCGGGCGTGCGTCGGTTATCCGGCGGGGTCGGTGTTACCCCGGCGGGGGGCCGGGTAGACGGGGGGTGCCCCCGCCACAGAGCGTGAACCGCGCCGTGGCCGACACGCGGCAGCGGGGCGGGCGGTGTGCAGAGAACGACTCATCAAATCCTGAGGAGGACCAGATGAGCACGCAGGCTGCATCCACCAGGTCGATGAACCGGCCCACGCAGGACATGTCCAACCGGACCGCGATGCAGGAGACGCCGACCCGCCCGATGCCGATGTACGACGGGCACCGGGAGCAGGCGATGCAGGCGCCCGGCACGGAGACCAAGCCGTCGTTCGCGACGACCGAGTTCTGGATCTACCTCGCGGCCGTCGCGGGGGTGCTGGTGGCGTCCTTCCTGGTCGGTAAGAACTCGGTCGGGGTGGACATCTTCCGCGCCCCGCAGGCCTGGTTCTTCATCACGCTGCTGACCATCGGTTACCTGGGTAGCCGGGGTCTGGCCAAGGCCGGCAGCAACTTCCGCAGCGGTGACGAGCGGAAGGCCCGGCACTGACCGGAGTCACGCTTGACCCGACGGTGCCCCCGGGAGCCATCCCGGGGGCACCGTCATGTGCCGTCACTCGCCGCCGAAGTCACCGAAGTCGCCGAAGTCGCCCTCGAAGGCGTCCTCGATCAGCTCGCCGGCGACCAGGCCGCCGGCCACACCCAGCGCGGCGCCGGCCACCATGCCGCCCATCCCCGGGCCCCGCCGACCGTGCCCGTGGTGGGTGCCGTAGCCGGGCGCCCGCAGGCTGCCGTAGCGGGCCGTGGTCTCCCGCAGCCAGCCGTCCACCACCTGCACCCAGTCGGTCCGCTCGGCGTCGGTGTGCGCGACGGCGTACCGGCCGACGACGTCGTGCCCGGCGCTGAGGAAGCCGCCCCGCTTGTCGCACTCCAGCACCACCTCGACGCCCCGCTGGCCGGTGACGAAGGTCAGCTCGACCTCGCTGACGGTCTGGGCGTACTGCGGCGCCGCGAAGAACTCGATCTCCTGGTAGAACGGCAGCGTCTGCTGCACCCCGTGGATGCGGCCGCGCTCCAGGTCGGCGTGCTTGAAGCGGAATCCCAGCGCCTGGAACGCGTCGAGGATCCGCTCGTGGATCGGCAACGGGTGCACCGCCACGTGGTCCAGGTCGGTCTTGTCCACCGCGCGGGCCACCGCCAGCTCGGTCCGCAGCCCCATCGTCATGCCGTGCAGCCGCTGGCCGTACACGTCGGTCACCGGGGTCTCCCACGGCACCGGGAGCTGGAACGGGATGGCGAGCTGCTGCTTCGGAGCAAGCTCGAACGCCCCGCTGACCGGCATCCGGTGGAATTCCATGATGCCGGCGTACTCGCTGTCGCCGCCCTCGATCTCCACCCGGGTGACCAGGCTGACGGTCACCTGCTCGATGCTGGCCGGTGCGTCGCCGCCGACGAGGTTGACGTGCCCGTCGAGGGTCAGGCCGGGCCGGGTGTTCGGGTTGGTCAGCACCGTGTCCACGCTCGGGCCGCCCACGCCGAACGCGCTCAGCATCTTCTTGAAGACCATCGCCACTCCCGCTTCCACCGTTCGGCACGCTCCAGCACGGAGCGTGCCGTGCCACCCAGGGCACCCTAACCTGGACGGCTGTGAAGTGCCTGAAAGGCGCGGCTGAGATCGCCGAGCTCAGGTAGTGGAGTCGTGGTGCAGAGGTAGGACGAGCAGATCCATCGGCGGCCCCCAAGGCAACACCGACTTGCCAACCTGACGCCATCCGTTGCGTGCGTATATTTTTCGCGCCTGAGAGCGGGGGTCGGAGGCGAGGGTGGCGTACCGCTCCTTCCGGTCGGCGAGCAGCCGGCGCAATAGTTCAGCGCCGATGCCATGGCGCTGCCGGCGCGGGTGGACGATCCACTCCATGACTGCGAACTTCTCGGCGTCCCGCAACTCGCCAGGCGGCTCGCCATCGGCGCGCTGCCACCAGGTGCCGGACGGCATCGTCCATCCATAGGCTGCGCCCATCAAGGAGCCGCGTTCAGCGGCGGCGACCAGGGTGAAGCCCAAACGTTCCGCCTCGCCAGGTAGGGCCTCACGGAAGCGAGCCACCTGCTCTGGACCTTCCCTGTAGGGCGGCTCAGCGTAGACGATCTTGTACAGGTCAGCCAGCGGGACAAAAAAGCCTGACACTTCGTTGCTCTTGCTGGTGATGTACTCGATGGCCATGCCGCGAGCCTAAACTCGCACCCGCTCGACCAATTCGCCGTACACCGGCCGGGCCCGCTCGCCGTTGGGAACAACGGCGAGAACCTGCCGGGCCACGCTACGCACCAGTTCGTTGTGCTGGTCGCGAGGTAGCCGGTCGAGCAGGTCCGTCGCAAGGCGCAGTCCGTCGGGGATATGCCCACCACGAATGAGGCTCGCAGCCTGGTGCAACTGCACCTGCGTACGCAGTCGCTGCTGCGAGGCGGGATACAGCGCCAGCGCCCGCTCCTGTGCGACGCTTGCGGCGTCACTCAGGCCGGCGTGGGTGTATACCCACGACTCCGTATGCCGCAGCCGGTGTTCCGGCCAGCCCCACAGAGATTCAACGTCCTCCACCACCTCGGCGGGCAACGTCTCCACGTGGCGGGCCAAGTGGCGGACCGTGTCCACGGCTTCTCCGTGCTTGCCAGCGAGCGACAGAGCCTGCGCCCGGCCGGCCAGCAGCCCACACCCGGCAGCCGACGCTGGTCCGTCGAGCAACGGCAGCACCTGATCGGACAGTGCCACGACGGCGACTGGCGAACGGCCGTCATAGCAACCGTTCACCACATCCCATGCCCGGGTGAGCACCCGAGTTTCGGCGTCGTCGGACTCGTCCGCCACCCGCTGCGCCGTCCGCCACCAACGACGGGCAATCGCCGCCTGTCCGGAGGCGACAAGGCCGAGCGCGATGATGACCGACAGGCGCCCGGCTACCCGCAGCAGGATCGGTCGCCGGTTGCCGTTCTCAGCGGCGAGTTGGTGTTGCAACACCGTCAGATCCCGCCCGAGTTGGACCATCAATTGGTCGTGGGGCTGGAGGTAATAGCCACGCCCGTAGTCGTCGACGATCGCCGCCCACTCATCCCACTCGACGTCAACGGCCGCCCCAAGCCCATGGCGCACTGCCTCCCACCCCACCAACCGGTCCGCCGCCGGAACAGCGGCGAGAATTCCCAGGGCTTGGAGGACCGAACGTCTACGCATGTCGGCGTCGCCTGCCTGTCTACTCGCGTACGCGGTCTCCAGTGCACCACCGGCCGCCAGCTTGCGGTCGTACGCGGCGACCACCTCGGCGGTCGACGGGCGCTCGCCTCGCTCGATCTGCCCGAGGTAGCCGAAGTCGTAGGCGATTTGCTCGGCGAACTTGCGCAGCGACCAGCCTGCGGCCTTGCGGTGCTGCCTGAGTGTCGATCCGAAATCGTCCATAACGCTCCCCAGCGTGTCGGCTTCCGTGTGGGCCCACACGCTCACGACTGCCGTAAACCGAACGTAGTGGGCACGCTACTCCCGTTGACCGGCTTGTGATGGCTGGCGCGAAGAGGCCCCGTCGCGACCCCGTCCTGTCCGGCATCAGCACCAACCACCGGCAGCCCGGTGGCCGTACCGCCGATTGAGGCTGCGGTCGCCGGGCGGGCGGTCCTGCCCGGAATTCCCCTCCGGGCAGGACCGCCCCTCCAACCTGAGGAAGGGAGCCGCCCGATGAACCGAGGCACCGTCTACGGCAGTCCACCGCCCCGGCTGCAGCCACGAAACGTCCGCGACCGCCAGTTCTCCACCGTGGGGTTCGGTCGGCGCGGCCTGGACCCACAGGAGGTGCGGCACTTCCTGCACCGGGTCGCCCTGGAACTGGCCATCCTGCAAAAGGATGCGGCCCGCCTCAACGAGGAGAACATCCGGATCAAGCGGGCCTTGCGCGACTGGCAGAGCGCTCAGGCCCAGGCGCGCCAGTCGTGAACACGCCCGCCGGAGGAGCACAGCCGCCACCCGGCGGGCCAGTCTTCGCGCCCCTGCCCGGGGCCGCGGTCGACGCTTTCACCAGGACGGACGCCACCCCGCCGCGCTACGTGATCCACCTGCCGGTGCTGGCCGGCGGCCTCGACTCGGCGCTCGGCCTGGCCCGCACGCTCGCCCGGTCGCTGGCCGCCAGGCCGGAGGTCGACGCCGCCGGCACCACCGTCTCCGAGGAGGACACCCAACACGTACGGCACTGGGTGTTCTGCGACTGGATCCTGCCGGACCGCCGCCGGTGCCCCCTGGCGGCCGGCCACAGCGGCCCGTGCGCGCCCGACGATCCGCCATAGGTGCGGCCCCCAGCGACGATCACCCGGCCATTCAATCGACGTCGACGACGATCAGCTCGCCGACCTGCTCACCGAGCTGGCGGCGCGCGTCGGCCGGCAGGCCGGCGTCGGTGATCAGCACGTCCGCCTCCGCCAGCGGGCCGATGGTGGCGATGCCGATGGTCTCCCACTTGGTGTGGTCGGCGAGCACCACGAGCCGCCGGGCCGCGCCGATCAGCCGCCGGTTGACCGCCGCCTCCAGCAGGTTCGGGGTGGTGAAGCCGGTACGCGGGCTCATCCCGTGCACGCCGAGGAAGAGCAGGTCGACGTTGAGCGCGGCGATGGCCGCCTCGGCCACCGGTCCGGTCAGCGCGTCCGACGGCGTACGGATGCCGCCGGTGAGCACGACGGTCTGGTCCGGGCGGGGGTTCTGGTAGAGCACGTCGGCCACCGGGATCGAGTTGGTGACCACGGTGAGGCCGCGGACGTCGGCGAGCCGGGCGGCCAGGGTCGCCGTGGTGGTGCCGGCCGAGAGCGCGATCGCCATGCCCGGTTCGACCAGGCCGGCCGCCCGCTCGGCGATGGCCCGCTTCTCAGCCTGCTGCCGGATCGACTTGGCCGCGAAGCCCGGCTCGTCGGCCGAGCCGGGCCCGGCCAGGGTCGCCCCGCCGTGGACCTTGTCGATCAGGCCGCGATCGGCGAGTACCTCCAGGTCCCGCCGGATCGTCATGTCCGACACCCCGAAGCGGCTCACCAGGTGGCTGACCCGGACGCCACCGCGCTGGCGGATCAGCTCCAGGATGGCGCTCTGCCGTTGCTGGGCGAGCATGGACCCTCCTTCCGGCGGCACGGATGGTCAGGCCGCCTCGGTCGTCCGGGCCGCCGCCGGGGTGCCGGCGTCCGGCCCGGTCGGCTGTGCCCGGTCACCGGCGGCGCCGAACGTCTCGCGCACCACGGCCACCTCCCCCGCCGGCACGACCAGCTCACCGTCGCACCAGCCACCGGCCAGCAGCTCGGCGCCGGTCACCGGCAGCCGGGCCGCGTCGTCGGTGTGGTTGATGACGAACAGCCAGCTCCGGTCGGCCGAGCGACGGCGCACCACCTCCACCCCGGCGGGCGCGGCCGCCGCCGGGCGCACGCCGGCCTCGGCGAGCAGCCGGGCGACCAGCCGGTCGGTGGCCGCGTCGTCGAGCCGGGTGGCCAGGTACCAGGCGGCACCGGCGCCGACCGGTCGGCGGGTCAGCGCGGGCACCCCGGGCAGCGGCCCGTCGGCGTACGAGGCGAGCACCTCCGCGCCCTCGGCGTGCAGCCACTCGGTCCACACGTCGGCGGTGGAGCCGTCGTCGAGACGGACCGACTCGCCCGCGCGCAGCGGGAAGAACTCCTCGGTACGCACCCCGAGCAGGTCGCGGAACGCGCCGGGGTAGCCGCCGAGTCGGATGTGGTCGTGCTCGTCGACGATGCCGCTGAAGTAGCTGACCAGGGCGGTGCCGCCCGCCTCGACGTACCGGCGCAGCGCGTCGGCGTCGGCGTCGCGTACCAGGTAGAGGGTGGGCGCCAGGACCAGCCGGTAGTGGGACAGGTCGGCGGACGGGTGCACCACGTCGGCGGTCACCCCGGCCCGCCAGAGCGCGCCGTGCAGGGCCGAGAGCCGGTCGGTGTACGTGACGTCGACGCTCGGGTGGGAGTCGAGTTCGGCGCCCCACCACGCCTCGTAGTCGAAGAGGATGGCCACCTCGGCGTCGACTCGGCTGCCGCGTACCTCGGCGAGGGCCGCGAGGTCGGCGCCGAGCCGGCAGACCTCCCGGAACACCTTGGTCTCCGGGCCGGCGTGCGGCACCAGCGCGGAGTGGAACTTCTCCGCCCCGGCGCGGGAGGCCCGCCACTGGAAGAAGAGCACCCCGTCGGCGCCGCGGGCCACGTGCGCCAGGCTGTTGCGGCGCAGCTGACCGGGCGCCTTGGCGACGTTGCGGGGCTGCCAGTTGACCGCGCTGGTGGAGTGTTCCATGAGCAGCCACGGCGCGCCGCCGGCGACACCGCGGGTGTGGTCGGCGGCGAGCGCCAGGTCGACCTGGGGTTGCGGGTCGGCGGCGGTGAGGTAGTGGTCGTTGGCGACCAGGTCCACGTCGGACGCCCAGGAGTGGTAGTCCAGGTACTTGATCCCGGTGCCGATCATGAAGTTCGTGGTGACCGGCTGCGGGGCGAGCCGGGTCAGCAGCTCCCGCTCGGCGCGCAGCTGGGCGCGCTGCTCGTCGGAGGAGAAGCGCAGGAAGTCCAGCTGCTGGGTGGGGTTGGCGAAGGTCGGCGCGGCGCGCGGCGGGTTGATCTCGTCCCAGTCGTGGTAGCGCTGGCTCCAGAACGCGGTCCCCCAGGCGGCGTTGAGCGCGTCCAGGTCGCCGTAGCGCTCGCGCAGCCAGCGGCGGAACGCCGCCGCGCTGACGTCGCAGTAGCAGTGCACGTTGTGGCAGCCCAGCTCGTTGGAGACGTGCCACATCAGCACCGCCGGATGGTGGGCGTACCGGCCGGCGACGGCCTCCACGAGGGCCAGTGAGCGCTCGCGGAACACCGGCGAGCTGGGGCAGTACGCCTGCCGACCGCCCGGCCAGAGGACGGTGCCGTCGGCCCGGCGGGGCAGCGTCTCCGGGTGCCGGTGGGCCAGCCAGGGCGGCGGGCTGGCGGTGGCGGTGGCCAGGTCGACGCCGATCCCGCCGTCGTGCAGCAGGTCGATCACCCGGTCGAGCCAGCCGAACTCGTAGCGGCCGGGCGCCGGCTCGAGCAGGGCCCAGGAGAAGATCCCGACCGAGACCAGGTTGACCCCGGCGCGGCGCATCAGGTCGACGTCCTCGGCCCAGGTCTGCTCGGGCCACTGTTCCGGGTTGTAGTCCGCGCCGTACCAGATGCGCTCGCCCTGCCAGTTCCGCATGACAGCAGAGGGTGCCCCCGAACGACACGTGAGTCAACACTTTCCAACATCGACAGGAATTCTAACGTTTACCGATCCCGCGCCGTGTAACCACGGGGATATGGCTGTCCATCCGGCCTCTTGACAGTGCGGAACCAAGGGGTAGCTTCAAGCGCCACCGGCTGTTTGTGTTCGGACATGTGGATTCACGGTGGATCTACCGCTGCCGACGCGAACACCGATCCCCGCCACCCATCAACGGCCCTTGGGCGCAGCGCACCTCTTCCACGCAGGAGGCACAATGTCCCGTCCTCGTACCGAAGCCGAGTACCTCGCCCGGCTCGTACCCCCGTCCGTCGCCGGCCTGAACCGCCGCTCGCTGCTCGCCGGCGCGGCCGGCGCGGGCGCGCTGCTCGGCACGGGCCTGCTCGCCGGCTGCGGCGACTCCGACTCCGACTCCGGCGCCGACTCGAAGGTCGTCTCGGTCGGCTCGAACCAGTCGGACCCCAAGCCGAAGGACGTCACCGCCAAGGTGATGGACGGCTTCAAGACGTCGTCGGGCGTCACGGTCAACATCAACACCGTCGACCACAACACGTTCCAGGAGAACATCAACAACTACCTGCAGGGCAAGCCGGACGACGTGTTCACCTGGTTCGCCGGCTACCGGATGCGGTTCTTCGCCGGCAAGGGTCTGGCCGGTGACGTCAGCGACGTCTGGAGCAAGCTCTCCGGCTACTCCGACGCGTTCAAGAAGGCGTCGACCGGCGACGACGGCAAGCAGTACTTCGTGCCCGCGTCGTACTACCCGTGGGCGGTCTTCTACCGCAAGTCGGTCTGGCAGCAGCACGGCTACCAGGTGCCGAAGACGCTGGACGACCTGAACACCCTCGGCACCCAGATGAAGAAGGACGGCCTGATCCCGATCGCCTTCGGCGACAAGGACGGCTGGCCGGCGATGGGCACCTTCGACATCCTCAACCTGCGGATCAACGGCTACCAGTTCCACATCGACCTGATGGCCGGCAAGGAGGCGTGGACCTCCGACAAGGTCAAGAAGGTCTTCGACACCTGGGCCGGGCTGCTCCCCCTGCACCAGCCGGACGCCCTGGGCCGGACCTGGCAGGAGGCCGCCCAGTCGTTGCAGCAGAAGAAGAGCGGCATGTACCTGCTCGGGCTCTTCGTCGGCCAGCAGTTCAACAACGACGAGCAGGACGACCTGGACTTCTTCACCTTCCCCGAGGTCGACTCGACGATCGGGGCCAAGGCCCTCGACGCGCCGATCGACGGCTACATGATGGCCCGCAAGCCGAAGTCCGAGGCCAACGCCAAGAAGTTGCTGGAATACCTGGGCTCGAAGGACGCCGCGAACATCACGGTGAAGAACGACCCGAGCACCCTGGTCGCCAACACCAGCGCGGACACCAGCGGCTACACGGCGCTGCAGAAGAAGGCCGCCGAACTGGTCGGCTCGGCCACCGAGATCGCCCAGTTCCTCGACCGGGACACCCGGCCGGACTTCGCCTCGACCGTGATGATCCCGGCCATCCAGCAGTTCATCAAGGACCCGAAGGACATCAGCGGGCTGCTCACCAGCATCGAGAACCAGAAGAAGTCGATCTTCACCAGCTGACGGCGGAAGGGGGAGGACACCACCATGTCCGACCTGCCCCTGATCCAAGCGGATCGCGCCGTGCCGCCGCCGGCCGCGACCACCACCACGCGTGGTCGCGGCCGCCGGCTACGGCTCCTGTCCCGCACCGACCGCGTGGTGATCACGCTGATGGTGCTGGTACCCCTGCTGCTCGTGGTCGGCCTGGTCTGGCTGCCCGCGGCGGCGACCGTGCTGCTCTCCGGCACCGACTGGGACGGCATCGGCTCGCTCGGCGAGATCGACTGGGTCGGCCTGCGCAACTACGACGACGTGGTGAACATCTACCCGCCGTTCGTGCCGGCCGTGCAGAACAACCTGCTCTGGCTGGCCGCGCTCTTCGTGGTGGCCACCCCGTTCGGCATGTTCCTCGCCGTGCTGCTCGACAAGGAGCTGCGTGGCAGCCGGTTCTACCAGACCGCGCTCTACCTGCCGGTGGTGCTCTCGCTCGCGCTGATCGGCTTCGTCTGGCAGCTCATCTACAGCCGCGACCAGGGCCTGCTCAACGCGGTGCTGGGCGGCCAGACCGACTGGTACGGCGACCCGCACGTCAACATCTGGGCGGTGCTCGTCGCCGCCGGCTGGCGACACGTCGGCTACATCATGCTGCTCTACCTGGCCGGCCTGAAGGGCGTCGACCCGTCGCTGCGGGAGGCCGCCGCGGTGGACGGCTCCTCGGAGGCCAGCACCTTCTTCCGGGTGGTCTTCCCGGTGATGCGCCCGATCAACATCATCGTGCTGGTGGTGACGGTGATCGAGTCGTTGCGCGCGTTCGACCTGGTCTGGGTGGTCAACAAGGGCCGCAACGGGCTGGAACTACTCTCCGCGCTGGTCACCCAGAACGTGGTGGGCGAGGCCAGCCGGATCGGCTTCGGGTCGGCCCTGGCGACGATCATGCTGGTCGTCTCCCTGGTCTTCATCACCCTCTACCTGTTCACCGTGATGCGGGAGGACCGGCGATGAGCAGCGCGACCCTGACCCGAGAGGCACCGGAGGCCCCGACCGGCCGCCGCCGGCCGCTGCGGCCCGCCCGGGTGGTCCTGCACCTCTTCCTGGGTACGGTGGCCGTCGGCTGGCTCTTCCCGATCCTCTGGGCGGTGCTGACCTCGCTGCGGTCCTACGAGTACACGGCCAGCAACGGGTACGTCTCGCTCGGCGGCTGGACCTTCGACAACTACCTGACCGCCTGGCGGACCGCCGAGTTCGGCAAGCACTTCCTCAACTCGGTCTACATCACCGTCCCGGCGGTGCTGCTGACGCTCTTCCTCGCCTCCTGCGTGGCGTTCGTGATCGCCCGGTTCAGCTGGAAGCTCAACATCGTGCTGCTCGGCCTCTTCACCGCGGCGAACCTGCTGCCGCAGCAGGCCCTGCTGATCCCGCTGTTCCGGATGTTCACCGAGATCCCGCTGCCGGCCTGGATGAGCGACTCGGAGCTGCTCTACGACAGCTACTGGGGACTGATCCTGGTCAACGTGGCGTTCCAGTGCGGCTTCTGCGTCTTCGTGCTCAGCAACTACATGAAGGCGCTGCCGCACGAGCTGTACGAGGCGGCGATGGTCGACGGGGCGAGCGTCTGGCGGCAGTACTGGCAGGTCACCATGCCGCTGTGCCGGCCGGCCCTGGCCGCGCTCGCCACGCTGGAGGTGACCTGGATCTACAACGAGTTCTTCTGGGCCACCGTGCTGATGCGTACCGGCGACAAGTTCCCGGTGACCAGCTCGCTGAACAACCTGCGCGGTGAGTTCTTCACCGACAACAACCTGGTCTCGGCCGGCTCGGTGCTGGTCGCCATTCCCACCCTGGTGATCTTCTTCCTGCTGCAGAAGCAGTTCGTCCGGGGCCTGACGCTGGGAGCCTCCAAGGGATGAGCATCGTCCACCTGCGCCGCGCCCGGACCAGCCTGGTGCTCGACGCCCGAGGCCCGGGCCTGCCCCGGGTCGTGCACTGGGGCGCCGACCTCGGTCCGCTGTCCGGCGACGACCTGGCCGCGCTCGTCGCCGCCACCGTGCCGCCGGTGGTGCCGAGCAGCTTCGACGCGCCCACCGTGCTGTCGCTGCTGCCGGAGGCGAGCGCCGGGTGGAGCGGCCGGCCCGGACTCGCCGGCCACCGCGCCGGCCGGGACTGGTCCACCGCCTTCCGCCTGGTCGACGTCGACGTCCGCGACGAGACGCCCCCGCCGGGGGACCCCGCGCACCGGCCCGACCCGAGCCGCGTGGCCGCGGGCGGGGAGGCGGTGCGCGTACCCGATGCCGAGCGGGACCACGGTGGGGCCGGTGCCGCGCGGGTGACCGTGCGGGCATCGGACCCGGGCGCGGGGTTGACCCTGACCGTCGAGATCACCCTGGACCCGGCGGGGTTGCTGACCCTGCGGCACCGGGTGCGCAACGACGGCGACGGCGGCTACGAGGTGCGGGAACTGACCCCGGTGCTGCCGGTGCCGGCGGTCGCCACCGAACTGCTCGACCTGACCGGGCGGTGGTGCCGGGAACGCGCGCCGCAGCGGCACCCCTGGCCGATGGGCGCCTGGGTGCGCGAGGGCCGGCACGGCCGGACCGGGCACGACGCCACGCTGCTGCTGGTCGCCGGGACACCGGGCTTCGGCTTCGGGCACGGCGAGGTCTGGGCGGTGCACACCGCGTGGAGCGGCGACCACGTCACCGTCGCCGAGCGCCGCCCGACCGGCGAGGCGACCCTGGGCGGCGGTGAGCTGCTCGCCCCGAGCGAGATCCTGCTCGGCCCCGGCGAGGAGTACGCCACTCCCCTGCTCTACGCGGTGCACTCCACCGTGGGGCTGGACGGGCTCAGCGACGTGCTGCACACCCACCTGCGGGCCCGCCCGCAGCACCCGCGCAGCCCTCGGCCGGTGACCTTGAACGTCTGGGAGGCGGTCTACTTCGACCACGACCTGGACCGGCTCAAGGGGCTCGCGGACCGGGCCGCCGAGGTGGGCGTGGAACGGTTCGTGCTCGACGACGGCTGGTTCCGGGGCCGCCGGCACGACCAGACCGGGCTCGGCGACTGGTGGGTCGACGACGAGGTCTGGCCGGACGGGCTGCAACCGCTGATCGACCACGTCGGCAAGCACGGGATGCAGTTCGGGCTCTGGGTCGAGCCGGAGATGGTCAACCCCGACTCCGACCTGTTCCGGGCCCACCCGGACTGGGTGCTCCAGGCGCCCGGCCGGCTGCCCCCGGAGTGGCGGCACCAGCAGGTGCTGGACCTGGCCAACCCGGCCGCGTACGCCCACCTGCTCGGCCGGCTGGACGCGGTGCTGTCGGAGCACGACGGGATCGCGTACCTCAAGTGGGACCACAACCGGGACCTCACCGAGGCCGGGCACGGCGGCCGGCCCGGGGTGCACGCGCAGACGGTGGCCGTCTACCGGCTGCTGGACGAGTTGCGGGCCCGGCACCCGAGCGTGGAGATCGAGAGCTGCTCGTCCGGCGGGGCGCGGGTGGACCTGGAGATCCTGCGCCGCACCGAGCGGGTCTGGGCCAGCGACTGCAACGACGCCCTGGAACGGCTGTCGATCCAGCGCTGGACCGGGTTGCTGCTGGCGCCGGAGCTGATCGGCACCCACATCGGACCTGAGCGCTCGCACACCACCCAGCGGGTGCACGACCTCGGTTTCCGGGCGGTCACCGCGCTCTTCGGTCACCACGGCATCGAGTGGGACATCAGCCGGATCAGCGCCGCCGAGCGGATCGAGCTGGCCGCCTGGGTGGCGCTGCACAAACGGCTCCGTCCGCTGCTGCACGCCGGCCGGGTGGTCCGGATCGACCACCCGGACCCGGCCGTGCAGGCGCACGGCGTGGTCGCCCACGACCGTTCGCACGCCGTGTACGCGGTGTCCCGGCTGGCCACCTCGGTGGCCCAGGTGCCGGGCGCGGTCCGGCTGCCCGGGCTGGACCCGGCGCGGCGCTACCGGGTACGGCCGGCGGCCGGGGCGCCGGAGCCCGCGCTGCTGGAGCTGGCCCCGCCGGGCTGGCTGGCGGCGGCCGACGGGGTGATCCTCAACGGGTCGGTGCTCGGTTCGGTCGGGGTGCAGCTGCCCGCCCTCCACCCCGAGCAGGCGCTGCTGCTGGAGGCCACCGCGGTCGAGTGAGCGCCGTAGGCCGTTCGGCCGCACGGCGGGCCGGGTCCGGCGCGCGGAGCCGGCCCACCGTGACCGTTACCCGGGCAGCCGGTCAGTCCATTCGGCAGTGATGGTGGTAGCGACGCCATTGGCGAGCTCGGCGGGAACCCGAGGGCCGTCGAACGTGTGGAAGGAGGTGGTCTTCCGGACCTGACCGGTGTCCGTGTCGACGACCATGTGTACCCGCCCTCGAGACAGGTCGATCGACAGGCTCTGGCCCTGCCCGGTCACGCCGGTGCTCTTGACACCGGGATAGGTGGCGAGAGCCTGGAAAGCGGCGGCGCGGACCTTGGGTGGGGCGGGCAGCCGGGTGACCAGGGCGATCAGGTCGCTGAGGACAAACTCCTCCCTGAAACCGGAGACCTTCTCCAATGTCCCGTCGCTCCTCTTCACGGTGAGCGGGGGACGTTTGTGATTTTCGGCGGTGAGCCATTCCCGCAACGCGGCCGGATCGGTCGGCAGCGTCTGGATCTGCTGGAGGCTCACCGCACCGGCACCCAGGAGGAACCCCGACTTTTGTTCCTTGATCTTGCCGCCGTACAACCGGAACCAGGTCCGGCCATCCCGCCGGATCCACCTCTCGTCCAGGTAGTAGTAGTCGGACTCGGCCCGCACGTGCCAGTAGGTGCCGGCGGTCTCGGGCGCCTGCTCCGCGGTCGTCGCGGCGGCGAGCAGGATCTCCCGTCCGGAGGCGTCGCCGGAGGCCCTGGCGGGCCCGCCGCGCCGGCCCTCGGGCTGATTGACGCCGACCAGCACCACCGTTGCGGTCGCCGCGACCGCCACGGTCAGGGCCGAGGCGAGGATCAGCCGGCGCCGTGGTGCGCGACGCGGTGCCGGATCGGGCGCGGACTGGATGTGGTCCATGACGAACTCCTGGATCGACCGGTGGCGGTCGCTGGGCAGATCCCGCTCCGCCGGCGCCGGCACGAGACCGGCCAGATCGGCACGGGCATCCGAGAGAGCCTGACGCGGATTGGCGTTCATCGGGTGTTCTCCTGAGCGAACCGGACCGCGATGGTGCGGTCGACTGATACCTGTCCGCGGCTGCGGGCCGGTTCCCGGTCTTCCCCGGCCGCCGCGGGACTTCGGTCGGCGACCAGCGTGTGCAGCTTGGCGCGAGCCCGGGACAGCCGGGACCGCACCGTCCCGACCGGTACGCCGAGCGCGACCGCCGCCTCGGCGTAGTCGAGCCCGGACCAGACGCACAACGCCAGCACCTCACGTTCCGGTTGGCGCAGCGCGGCGAGGGCGCGCCGCACCAGGGCGATCCGTTCCCGGTCGCGGATCCGTCCGGCGATCTCCTCGGCGAAGTCGGGCACCACCTCCGCCCGGGGCAACCGCGCCAGCGCCCCGGCGTGCCGCCGGGCGGCGCGCCGGACATTGCGTGCGACGTTGGTGGCGATGCCGAGCAGCCAGGGCCGCAACGACCCGTCGGCACCGACGTCGATCCGGCCCCGCAACCGCCACGCCTCGAGGAACGTCAACGACACCACGTCCTCGGCCACCGACCAGTCCCCGGTCAGCCGGAAGCCGTGGTTGTAGACCGAACGGGCATGGTCGTCGAACAGCTCCCGGAACGCCTCGGGGTCCCCGGCCCGTATTCGGGCCCGCACATTCTTCTCCACACGCACTACCTGTCCGCTCGTCCCGGGTGGGTTCCAGGGCGGCGTGCCAGGCGCACACCGGATGGTGCCGCGGGTCCGTCACCCACCAGCGCGCCACTCCCGATAGCGGCCTGGAACTTTCGGGGCCGACTGCCCGGGCCAACGACTCTCATCGCCCCAGGCTGACGGCGGTTGACAGGAGAAACGGGGCCCAGGACGGCTCCAGGACTTCCGGAAATTGTTGACACCGGGAGCAAGCCGCGCCAATACTGTCGCCGGCGACACACCTCGATGAATGTCGATGTAGGTCGCCGTGCGGCCTGGCTTGCCGGTCGACCACCACGCCACCGACCACTCCGCCGGGTCATCGCCGCCGTCCCCCTCCCCGCCAGCCCTCGCGAGGAGCGCCCCGAAGGAGGACCCACCCCGCATGCGAACCTCACCACATCCGCCGAAGCGATCCCTGGTCGCCGGCCTCGCCGTCGCGGCGCTGGTCGCGGCGACCGGCGTCGTCGCGACGCTCACCGCAACCGCCGCCCCCGCCCGGGCCGCCGCCTGCAGCGGATACGTCGGGCTCACCTTCGACGACGGGCCGTCCAACGACCACACCCCGGCGCTGCTCAACGCCCTGCGGCAGAACGGGCTGCGGGCCACCATGTTCAACGAGGGGCAGTACGCCGCCGCCTACCCGTCCCAGGTCCGGGCGCAGGTCACTGCCGGCATGTGGGTCGGCAACCACAGCTACACCCACCCGCACCTGGTCCAGCAGAGCCAGGCGCAGATCGACTCCGAGGTCTCCCGGACCCAGCAGGCGATCGCCAACGCCGGCGGCGGCACGCCGAAGCTGTTCCGCCCGCCGTACGGCGAGACCAACTCGACCCTGCAATCGGTGCTGTCCAGGTACGGCCTGACCCAGATCATCTGGGACGTCGACTCGCAGGACTGGAACGGCGCGAGCGTCGACGCGATCGTGCAGGCCAACTCCCGGCTCACCAACGGCCAGATCATCCTCATGCACGAGTGGCCGGCCAACACCCTGGCGGCCATCCCGCGCATCGCCCAGGTGCTGGCCAGCAAGGGCCTGTGTGCCGGCATGATCTCGCCGCAGACCGGCCGCGCCGTGGCACCCGACGGTGGCGACACCGGTGGCGGCGGGGGCGGTGGCGGCGGTAGCAGTTGCACCGCCACGCTCTCCGCCGGCCAGCAGTGGAGCGACCGCTACAACCTCAACGTCTCGGTCTCCGGCACCAACGCCTGGACGGTCACCATGAACGTGCCGTACCCGGCGAAGATCATCAACGTCTGGAACGTCAACGCCAGCTGGCCCAACGCCCAGACGATGGTCGCCAAGCCGAACGGCAGCGGCAACACCTTCGGGGTCACCATCCAGCACAACGGCAACTGGACCTGGCCGACCGTCTCCTGCGCGGCCGGCTGACGCCGGGACCGCCGGCCCGCCCACCGGGCCGGCCGGTCGAGACGTACCCAGACGGCGGTGGCCGGGTCCGCGCGGACCCGGCCACCGCTCCGGTTTCAGCTCGCGGTGCAGGTCACCGCCGGGATCGCGTTGCTGCCGTTCCAGCTGCCGATGAAGCCGAAGCTGGTGCTGGCGCCGGCGCCGAGCCGGCCGTTGTAGTCCACGTTGCGGGCGGTGTACGTGGTGCCGCTGCCGCTGATCGCGGCGTTCCACGACTGCGTGACGGTCTGACCGTTGGCGAACGTCCACCGCGCCGACCAGCCGCTGATGGCGGCAGCCCCGGCGGTCACCTTGACCTCGCCCTGGAAGCCGCCCTGCCAGGAGTTGACGATCGTGTAGCTGGCCGTGCAGCCGCCCGGCGGCGGAGTGGTCGGCGGAACCGTCGTGGGCGGAACCGTCGTGGGCGGGGCCGTCGTGGGCGGGGCCGTGGTGGGCGGGGCGGTGGTCGGCGGAGTCGTCGTGGGCGGGGTGGTGCCGGCGTAGACGGAGGCCTCCTTCCCGGTGGCCTTGATGCCGTTGGCGCCGTTGAAGATCCGCTGGCCCCAGCTGGTCAGCTGGCTCGGGTCGAAGTTGGTGACCATGTCGAGGTACTCGACGCCGCCACCGTTGCCGCTCCACGACCAGCCGAGGTAGCCGATCCCGTTGGCCTGGCTGTAGGCCATGATGGTGTCCTCGTCGGGATTGCCGTCGGAGTGGTTGAAGCCGAACTCACCGACCACGATGGGCAGCCCCGCGGTGCGGAACCGGCCCAGGTAGTCGGTGATCTCCGCGGCGGTGTCGAAGACGCCGTACATGTGGATCGAGAAGACGGTGTTCTTCTGCGGGTCGGCGGCGAAGACCGTGCCGGCGTTGTCCCGCATGGTGAACGACCAGTCCTGACCCCAGTTCGGGGCGTCCACCATGATCGTGTGGGTCAGCCCGCCGCTGCGCAGCCGCTTGATCGCGTTGCCGGTGTCGGTGGCCCAGGTGGCGTAGCCCTGGTTGCCGTAGGGCTCGTTGCCGATGTTGACGATGACGTACTTCTCCTGGCCCTGGAGCACGCTGGCGATGCTGAGCCAGTAGTCGACCGCCCGGTCCAGGGTGATCGCGCCGCTCTGCTCGCCGTAACCGGTGGTGTCGTGCACCTCCAGCACGCAGATCAGCTTGTTAGCCTTGCAGAGCGAGATGACGTTGGCCACGTCGGAGGCGCTGTTCTTGGTCCAGCGGTCGCCACTGGACAGCACCACCCGGACGCTGTTCGCGCCGAGCGCCTTGATGTTGGCGAACGAACTGGTCTGCTGCGGGTACCAGGTGTGCGCGTGGCTGACCCCGCGCATCACGAACTCGGTGCCGTTGGCGTCGTAGAGCCGGCCGTTGGCGACCGAGAACCCGGCGGCGGCGTGCGCCGGCTGCCCGAAGGCGAACACGGCGGCGAGGACCGTCAGCAGGGCGACGCCCGCGACGGAGAGCAACTTTTTCATGGTTGTCCTCAGGAGGTCTCCCCCGGTGCCCAGGTGGGGGTGCGATGTGCTGACTGGACGCGACGGCTGAGCCCGACAGCCGCCGCCGGCTCCCGGCGGACGCAGGCATCAGCGTAGGGCGATGGAACGCGGAAGGCAACCGGTTAAGTTGACCGACGGTACGGGGTGGTTGCCGGTGGCGGCCCATGTCGCCACGGACCGCCACCGGTGCGGTCATCCCCACCACAGGATGTCGCGCCACTCCGGTCTGAACCGGTTAAGCCGGACTGTAGGCAGCGCCGTCGCGGGCGTCAAGGGAGCCGGGCGTCCGGTCTCAGCCGCCGACCGGGTCGGTCACCGGGTCGCCGCCGGTCACCCCGTCCCGGACCGCGGCGGTGGGAACGCCCGCCGCCGCGGCCAGGTGGCTCTGCAACGTGGAGTGACGGAACTGGTACACGCCGCCCGCCTGGCGCAGCACCCCCCGGTCATGCGCCTCGTCGAGGAAGGCGAGGATCCGCAGCGGCGTCTGCCCGGTGCAGGCCAGGTAGAGCCGGACGAAACAGAACGGACCCCACTCCGACCAGGAGAACGCGACCGCGACCGCCACCGCCACCACCAGCGCGATCAGCGCCGCCGGTGCGGTGATGCCCCAGAGGATGAGGGCCACCCCCCAGAAGACCCCCCAGCCCACCCCGGTGGCCACCGCCAGCGCGCGGTCCTCCCGCAGCAGCCGGCGGGGACTGACGCTGCGGCCCACGTCGACGTAGACCTCCAGCCGCCCGGTGAGGAAGAACGCGAAGCCGGCGACCGCGCCGACCAGCCCGGCCACCACGCCGTAGCCGGCGCCGGAACGGATGGTGACGCTCGCGCCCAGGGTGGCACCGACGAGCAGTGCGGCACTGCCGGGAATCAGCAGCGTACGGGCCCGGACCTGGGCCAGGTCGAGCCGCTGCGGCCGGGTCGGCAGCGAGGTCAGGAAGCCGAGGAAGGCCGCCGCCACCCCGCCCCCGACCGCGCCACCGACCGCCCCGAGGGCGGCCAGGGCGACCAGCCCGAACGCCGCACCGCAGAGCAGGCCGACGAACGGGCGCACCGGCCACGGCCCCAGCTCCCACCAGGCCAGGTCCAGCGTCTTGCGAGCCTCCATCCGGCGCGCCAGCCTGCCCAGCCAGGCGAGCGCCGCCTGCGCCTCGGCAGGGCCGCGCCGGGGCCGGTCGCCGACCGAGGTGCCGTAGACCACCGGCACGAACCGGGCGAACAGGTGCTGCTCGAGCGCGGTCCGGTCGGCCGACCGGTCGGCCGCCAGCAGCTCGTTCGGGTCGGTGCCGGCCTGCTGGTACGCGACCCGGGCCAGCTGGGCCATCAGCGGGGTGGCGAGCGTCTCGGCGAGCACCCCCTCGCCGCGCTCCAGCGCGCCGGTCACCTCGCGCCACCGCTCCGGCCGCTCGGTGCCATCCACCAGGTAGGCGATCACGTCGCCGACCGGCAGCGGCAGGATCTCCACCACGGGCGTCTTGGCCAGCAGCCCGAAGCCGGCCGCCTCCTCGTACTCGGTGCTGCGGCTGGTCAGCACCAGCTGCCGGCGGGGCCCCAGCACGTCGTTGATCGCCGCGATCGCCGACGACCGGTGCTCGCTGGCCATCTCGTCGAAGCCGTCCAGGATGGGCAGGACCCGGCCGGTCGCCACCAGCTCCTCGGCGAGGGTGCGGTGCGTGCCGTCCGGTCCGGGCACCAGCCGGGCCAGGGTGCGGTTGTCGGTGGCCAACCGATCGGCGATCCACTCGTCGAGCCCGTCCGCCGCCGGATGCCAGCCGGAGATCGACAGGAGCACCGGCACCGGGTCGGCCGGCGCCCGCCGGGCCAGCAGGTCGAGGGTGAGCCGCAGCACGAGGGTGCTCTTGCCGGTGCCCGGTTCGCCGATCACCGCGAGCCGGCGGGGCGAGCCGTCGCGCAGGAACACCTCGGCGACGTCCGGAAAGGTGCCGTCCAGCGGCACCGCCCCCGTGCCGGGCGCGCCGTGGATGGACGGCCAGCTCACCATGACGGCCCGGCTCCGGGCGGTCACCGCCCAGCGCACCGGCAGCGGCCACGGATCGCTCACCTTGCGGGCCGCCTCCTCCGCGCTCCACTGCTCCTGCTGCGCCCGGGCCAGCGCCGCGACGGCCGCGTCGACCGCGCCGGTCACCCCGCTGCCGGCCGCCGTGGACTCCTTACGCCAGAGCCACACCAGCAACGACACGAGCGCGAGCAGGGAGGCCAGGTAGAAGCCGATCGTGCTGGACCACTGGTCGGCCTTCGCCCGGCCCTCGCCACGCAGGAACCTGGTCCACCCGGAATAGCCGGTGAGCGCGGCCACGACGACAACGACGAACCACACGCGTGGCCGCCGCCACCATCTCCGCATGCAATCATCATCGCCACTGCCCCAGGGGCACACAACGCGCTCCCGCTCCGATCTCGGGCCACCATCGACCGCCGTTCGCCGGCACCGGCCGTCCGGGTCGGTGGCCCCGGACGGCCCGCCCGGGGGTTGCGGCCCGCCGCCGGCCCGATCGACGTGGCCGAAGCGGACACCAGGGTTGACCGCCGCGCGGCGGGGTATCCGGTGACGATCCGCCCGGAAGGAGTCGAGCCATGGTCCACGTCGGCTACACGCTCATGTGCGAACAGTCCGGCCCGAAGCAGCTGGTCGACTACGCCGTCCGCGCCGAGGCAGCCGGCTTCGACCACCTCGTCACGTCCGACCACTACAGCCCCTGGCTGGACAGCCAGGGCCACTCCCCGTACGCCTGGTCGGTGCTCGGCGCGGTCGCCCACGCCACCAGCCGGGCCGAGCTGCTGTCCTTCGTGACCTGCCCGCTGCGCCGCTACCACCCGGCGGTGGTGGCGCAGAAGGCCAGCACGATCGGGGTGCTCTCCGACGGGCGGTTCACCCTCGGCCTCGGCGCCGGGGAGAACCTCAACGAGCACGTGGTCGGCGGCTGGCCGCACGTGCAGCAGCGGCACGAGATGTTCGAGGAGGCGCTCCAGATCATCCGGCCGCTGCTCAACGGGGAGACGCTGACCTTCTCCGGCAACCACTACGAGGTGCCCGACGCGTATGTCTGGGACCGGCCGGAGCGGCCGGTGCCGATGGCCGTGGCCGCCTCGGGCCGGCAGTCGGCCACCCTGGCCGCCGAGTACGCCGACGCGCTGATCGCCACCGACCCGCTGCCCCACCTGGTGGAGATGTACGAGGAGGCCGGCGGCGCCGGGCGGCCCCGGTACGGCCAGGTGGCCATCTGCTACGGCCCCGACGAGGCCGAGTGCCGCAAGATCGCGCACGAGCAGTTCCGCTGGTTCGGCCTGGGCTGGAAGGTCAACACCGACCTGCCGGACCCGGAGGCGTTCGCCGCGGCCACCCAGTTCGTCCGGGAGGACGACGTGGCGGAGGGCATCCCCTGCGGGCCGGACGTGGACCGGCACGTCGAGGCGGTCAAGAAGTTCGTCGACGCCGGCTTCACCCACGTGGCGCTCCTGCAGGTGGGCGGGGACAGCCAGCCGATGTTCCTGGACTGGGCCCAGGAGCAGCTGCTGCCCGGGCTGCGCGAGCTGTGACGCTGCGACCGACGCGCGGGGCGGCGCCCGGCCGCGTCCCCCGGCCGACGTCACCGGCCCGCTTCGGCGCCGCCGAGCTGCGCCTCGCCCTCGCGGCGCCCCGGCCGGCCGCCGGCCTGACCAGCGAGTTCCGGCTCATCGACGGGCTGCGTACGCACACCCGCCGCGGCGGCGACCCGGGCGGCGGTCCGGCCGTGGTGCTGGTGCACGGGCTCGCCGTGTCGCACCGCTACCTCACCCCGCTCGCCCGCGAGCTGGCCGGCACCGGCCCGGTGTACCTGCCGGACCTGCCCGGCTTCGGGCTGACCGAGCGCCCCGCCGGGGCGTACGACGTGCCCCGGCACGCCGCCTTCCTGGCCGCCTGGCTGGCCGCGTACCGGCTCGGGCCGGTCTGTCTGCTCGGGCACTCGTTCGGCGCGGAGGTGGTCGCCGCGCTCGCCGCGCGCCGGCCCGACCTGGTCGGCGCGCTGGTGCTGGCCGCGCCGACCAGCGACCCGGCGGCCCGCAGCCGGCGGGCGCAGATCGGCCGGTGGCTGGTGGACACCGCGCGCGAGGCCGGGCTCCAGGCGCCGCTCCTGGCCCGGGACGTCTGGGACGCCCGGCCCTGGCGGGTGTTCGCCACCCTGTCCCACTCGGTGCGCAACCGGGTCGAGACCGACCTGGCCCGGGTCACCGCGCCCACCCTGGTCATCACCGGGGCGCGGGACCCGGTCGTCCCGCCGGGCTGGCGGGAGCAGGCGGCCCGGCTGGTCCCGAACGCCCGGGCGGTAGCCGTGCCCGGTGCCGCGCACAACGTCGCCACCACCGCGCCGGGACCGGTCGCCGACGCGATCCGGCACCTGCTGGCACCCGCCCTGGAAAGGTGAGTCCATGCGTATCGGTAACACCGAGATCCGGCCCGCCGGCGGCGGGCTCGGCTGCCTGCTGATGATCCTCTTCTCGATCGTCGCCTCGGTGGTGCTCACCGTGCTGCTGAATCTGCTGCTCTGAACCAGGCTCGCGGCCCACCCCCCGGCAACAGAATGAGGGCGTGAACCTGCTGACCGTCCTGCCGTTGGCGGTCGTGATGGTCGCCGGGCCCCAGCTGATCAGCGCGCTCTTCCTGGCCGCGAGCCGGCAGCCGCGGCGCAGCTCGCTGGCCTACCTGGCCGGCACGGCGCTGGGCATCCTGGTCCCGCTGACCGTCTGGTACGTCGTGTTCCGCGCGCTCCGGCACGGCATCGGCGGGACCGGCGGCCGCGGCAGCCGGCACGTGATCGACTGGCTGGTGCTGGGGCTGCTGCTGGCCCTGCCCCTGCTGACGCTGGTGCTGCTCGGCGACCGGGGCGCGGCCGCGCTGCCGAAGCTGCGGGACCGGGCCAACGCGCACTCCTGGGTGGTCAGCGAGTTCGTCATCCTGATCTTCGTAGTCATCGTCGTCGCGGACCTGGCCTAGCCGGACCGGTCAGCCGGGCGTCAGCGCCAGGTCGGCGACGACCGGGTAGTGGTCGGAGGCGGTGTCGGCGGCGCCGCCCCGCACCACCCGGACCGCCCGGGCCAGGGCGGCCAGCGCCGGGCTGGCCAGCAGGTAGTCCAGGCGCATGCCGGCGAACTCCGCGCCGCCGTGGCGGGTCGGCACGGTCAGCCCCGCGGGCTCGCCGCCACCCAGGTGGGGCCAGAGGTCGACCAGGCCGGCGTCGCGCAACCGGGCCACCGCCCGGGTGTCCACGGTACGGCCGTCACGGCGCAGGTGACGCCGCCGGTAGAGGGTCGACAGCCCGGCCAGGCGGGCGGTGTGGTCGACGCCCGGCTCCAGGGTGTTCAGGTCGCCGACGAGCAGCGCCAGCCGCCCGCCGCTGGATCTGACGGCGGCCGCCAGCCAGTCCGCCTCCAGCCGGCGCCGGCCCGGGGAGAAGGGGTTCAGGTGGGTGCTGAGCACGGTCAGCGGGCCCTCCCCGGTGGCCAGCTCGACCCGGGCGGTGGCGTGGTGGAACGGGCGGCGGACCCGGCCCGAGCGGAGCACCGGCAGCGGCGCGCGGACCAGCACCGCGACGGGCTGGCCGAAACAGGACCGGGCCAGGTGCGGCACCATCCCCACCCGGCCGGCCAGCTCGGTCAACCGGCCACCGCGGTCGAGACCGCGCAACTCCTGCAGGGCCAGCACGTCGGGGCGCTGCGCGGTGACCACCGCCAGGATCCGGTCCCACCGGTCGGTCCCGTCCGGGTCCCGCCCGCCGGTGCGGACGTTCCAGGTCATCACCCGCAGCATCGGCGCCCGGTCAGTCCTCGCGGCCGGCTTTGGCCAGCTCGTCGTCCAGCTCGTGCACCTGCTCGGACTCGATCGCCGGCTGGTTGCCCGCCTCGACGTCGGCGTTGGGCCGGACCACCCAGTAGAGCAGCGAGAGCCAGAGGGCGGCGAGCACGATCGCGCCCATGAAGTCGGTCGGGTGGTGCATGCCCCGGTACATCCGGGAGGTGGCCACACCGACCGGCATGAGCACCGCCAGCGCCACGAAGAGCCACCGCCACCACCGGTCGGTACGCACGAACACGATGATCGCGATCGCGCTCCACAGGCAGATGCTGGCCGCGATGTGCCCCGAGGGGAACGACGAGGTCGGCATCTGCCCGTCCAGGTTCTCCACCGGCGGGCGGGGCCGCTCGACCACCCGGGCCGCGGCGAGGAAGAGGCTCAGCTCGCCGAACATGGCCAGCACCACGAAGAGCACCGGCCGCCAGCGCCGCCAGACCGCCAGCACCAGGGGGCAGAACACCAGCGACACCAGCAGGATCGCGTGGGTGTCGCCGAACTTGCTCCACCACCAGCTCAGGTCGTCGAGGCCGGGGCTGCGCCGGGCGGCGAACCACTGCGAGACCTCGGTGTCGAGGGTGTCGAAGACGGTGCCCTTGGCGTGGTAGCTGACGTACATGCCGAAGGCGTAGAGGGCACCGAAGACGAGCACCCAGCCGACCACCAGCTCGGCGACGGCCGAGCGGGGGTGCTCCAGCACGTGCTCCTCGGCCGGCGCGGGCGCGATCTCCCGCCCCGCCTCGGGCTCCAGCCCCTCGGTGACCGGCGGCACCGGCCGGCCGCGTTCCCGCCGCCAGAGCCGGAAGGCGTACGCGGTCATGCCGAGCCACAGGGCGCCGAGCAGCCAGCCGGCGAGCACGTCGGAGACGAAGTGCACGCCCAGCGCGATCCGGGTCAGCCCGATCAGCAGCACCAGCACGCCGACGCCCGCGATGGCCGGCTTGCGCCAGCGGGGCGCCATGGCCGGCAGGAAGACCAGCAGCAGCGCCCCGTACGCGACGAACGAGCCGAGCGCGTGCCCGCTCGGGAAGCTGTTGCCGGGGGCGTGGGTGATCGGCACGTCGACCACCGGACGCAACCGCCCCACCAGCGCCTTGAGCGACGGGTCGAGGATGAGCCCGCCGACCCCGGTGATGATCAGATAGACCGCCAGCCGGGACTGCCGGCGGATGAGCAGGCTGACCACGGCGATGGTGACCAGCCAGATCAGCACCGGCCGCCCGCCCAGGTCGGTCACCGCCTGCAGGACGGTGACCAGGGGATGGTGTGGCGCCACCAGGTTGTTGAACCACTCGGCCGCCTCGTGATCGGCGTGGTAGAGCGGCTGCCAGTGGAACCGGACCAGCATGAGCAGCACGCCGAACCCGACCCCCGCGCCGGCGACGGCGACCAGCCCCGCGACGCTGCGCTCGGCGAAATGGCCGAGCGGCCGGCGCATGGCCTCCTTGACCGCGGTCACACCGCACCTCCCTCATGGTCCTGCGAGGCGCGCAGTACCCGATCCGGCTGCCCCGTACACGCCGCCGCGGGGCGGGTCGTCAGAGTGCGGACATGCCGCCCGTGTCGAGGGCCTCCGCCCGCTCGGCCTCCGGCTCCCACAGGTCGGGCTGGGCGGGCTCCTGCACACCGATACGCATGGCCTCCAGCTGGGCGGCGAAGGCCAGCCCGCCGAAGAGCGCCATACCGGTCAGGTTGGCCCAGAGCAGCAGCGCCATCATGCCGGTCAGCGCGCCGTACGTCTGCCCGAAGCCCCCGCTGGTCTTCACGTACGCGGCGAGCAGCAGGCTGGCCAGCCACCAGAGCGCGGTGGCGATCCCGGCGCCGAAGAAGAGCCAGGACAGGCCGGGCTGCCGCCGCCGGGGCGCGTGCCGGAACAGCAGGGCCACGGCCAGCACGGTCAGGCCGAGGCTGAGCGGCCAGCGGATCACGTCCCAGGCGGCGTTGGCGAACTGGCCCCACTCGTAGTGCCGCTGCACCGAATCCCCCACCGCCCCGCCACCGACCAGGATCAGGAAGCCGGTCAGCGCGGGCACGCCGGCGAGCAGCGCGAGCGCGGCGGCGCGAACGTACTTGGCCAGGGCCGGCCGGTCCCGCTCGACGCCGTAGATCCGGTTCGCGCCCCGCTCGATCTGGGCCATGGTGGTGGTCAGCGCGACCAGGCCGGTGAGCAGGCCGAGGGTCAGCGCCAGCTCGCCGGCCCGCTCGGTGCGGTCGCCGTCGGCCAGCAGCTCCTGGACCACCGATTCGCTCTGGCCGGGGGTGATCGCCAGCACGGTGTCGGCGACCACCTTGCCGCCCTCGTCCGCGCCGAGGTCGCTGATCAGGCCGGTGAGCGCGATGAGGAAGGGCACCACGGCCAGGCAGAGCTGGAGCGCGAACGCGCGGGCGTGGCTGAACCCGTCGCCGTAGCGGAACCGGATGAAGGCGTCCCGGAGCAGGCACCAGCCGCCGTGGCGGCGCAGGGTGTGCCAGGCGTCGTCGGCGGAGAGCTCCTCCCGGGCCATCAGCCGGGTCTCGGGGACCAGCTTGGTGCTACTCACGGCGGGCCTCCTCGACCAGCCGCTCGCCCCGCTCGGCCGCGGCGTCGGCGTCCACGGACAGGTCGGGATGCTGCTCGGGCCGCGGTACGCAGAGCCAGAGCGACTCCGGCCGGATCTCGGCGGTCAGCGACCGGCCCGGCTCGATCAGGTCGCCGTCGAGCTGGCGGGGCTGGGCCCGGTTGCTGGTGATCGCCACCCGCCGGCCCCGGAACACCTCCATCCGGGGCACGCTGCCGCGCCGCCGCAGCACCGCCCAGCCCATCGCCGCCCAGTGCCGCAGCCGCCGGGGGGTCAGCACCGCCACGTCGAGCCAGCCGTCGTCGGGCTCGGCGTCGGTGAGCAGGCGTACGCCGCCCTGGAGGCGGCCGACGTTGGCGATCAGGACCGAGCGGGCCCGGCGGCGCAGCGGTGGCCCGTCGTCGATCCGGATGGAGACCCGCATCGGCCGGTCCCGCAGGTGTTTGGCCGCCCCCACCAGGTACGCCGGCCAGCCGAACCGCCGTTTCGTGGTCTCGGAGGTGGAGTCGAGCATCTGGGCGTCGAAGCCCATGCCGGCCATGACGGCGAAGCACCGGTCGTCGACCGCGCCCACGTCCAGCCGCCGCATCCCGCGCTCGACGGCGATCTCGAGCCCGGCGGCCAGCTCGTTGGAGAGGCCGAGGTTGGCGGCGAGCAGGTTGCCGGTGCCCTGGGGCAGTACGGCGAGCGCCACCTCGGTGCCGGCCAGCGCGGTCACGCAGGCCATCACGGTGCCGTCCCCGCCGCAGGCGAAGACCACCTCGGCGCCGGCCCGGACCGCCTCCTCGGTCTGGCCCCGGCCGGGGTCCTCGGCGGTGGTCTCGTACCAGGTCGGGGCGGGCCAGCCGGCGGCGTCGAGGGCGCCGTCCACGATCCGGCGGAACTCGTCCAGATCGGTCACCTTGGTGGGGTTGACGACCACGGCCGAGCGCGGCGCGGGGTTGTCGGCGGTCACCGGGCGTTTCTCCTCACCGTTCACGGCGCAAGTGTGCAGCAACCGCGGTGCCGGGGCGACCCGACGGGCCCCGACGTCGCATGGATTGCAAACAGGTTTGTCGACCGCGGCGACCGGGCAGGGGCTCAGGCCGCCGGCCGGTGGGTCGCCGCCACCTGCCCGCGCAGCCCGGCGAGGTCCGCGCCGGCCTCGGTGAGGGCCAGCGCGGCCGGGCCGGTGCCCTCGCGGAGCAGGCCGAGCAGGAGATGCCCGGTGTCGATCCGCCGGTGACCGAGCCGGGCGGCCTCGCGCCGGGCGAGGGTGAGCGCCCGCTTCGCGGCGGGTGAGAACTCCGGTCCGCCGCGCCGGGCGGGTGGGGCCGCACCCAGCGCGCCGGAACCGAAGGACTCCTCCACCCGGGCGAGCACGGCGGCGAGGTCGATGCCGATGGTGCGCAGCGCCGCCGCGTCCGCCTCGGTGAGGCCGGCGGCGCCGCGGGCGGTGTGCCGGGCCGCGGCGGCCCGCAGCTCGTCGGGCCGGATGCCGGCCGCCTCCAGCAGCTCCAGGACGGGGTCCTGGTCGGCGAGGAGCGCGAGCAGCAGGTGTGCGGTGCCGGCGGGTTCCCGGCTGGCGGCGCGGGCGTCCTGCCCCGCCCGCCGGACCGCCGCGCGGGCGCGGTCGGTGAATCGTTCGATCATCGTTCCTCCCAGGTGCCGGGGACCGCGGGTCGACCGGCGTGCCGGCCGCGGACGGAGTGCCGGCTGACCTCCAGGGCCTCGGCGATCTGCTGCCACGACCAGCCCTGGCAGCGGGCGTTGTCGACCTGGACCATCTCGAGCCGGTCGAGCAGCTGGCGCAGGGCGCGCACCGCGCGCAGGCCGTCGCGGGGATCGGTGCCGCCGGCGGCCGCGATCGTCGTCTCACTCATACTGTCAATATAAGTTGACGAGCGCGTTTCGTCAACCTCAGTTGACACGACACGCGGGCCGACGCGCCGACCCGGCCGCTGACCGGTGTTACCGTCCGCTGGTGTTCCGCCGCCGTGACCTGGACCGACCCGTCGAAGCCGCGCATCGGCTGAGCGCCGGGCGGCTCACCCTGGAAGTCGCCGGCGGCAGCGTCATCGGCAACCGCTACCCGGAGAACTTCGACGTGCTGCACCTCGACCCCGAGCTGCCGCTGGTCGCGGTCGCCGACGGGATGGGCGACGGCGAGGGCAGCCGGGTCGCCGGCCGGACCGCGATCACCACCCTGGTCGAGCGCATCCACGCCGACTGGCCGGACGTCGGGGCGGCGCAGCTGCACGCCGCGACGGCACAGACCCAGCTCCGGGTACGCCAGGCCGGCGCCGCCCTGAGCGGACTGACCGGCTGCACGCTCACCGCCCTGGTCGTCGAACCCGACGGCGGTCAGGGCTGGCTCGTCCAGCTCGGCGACTCGCGGGCGTACCGGCTGCGTGACGGGCTGCTCGAGCTGATCACGGTGGACCACACCATGGCCTGGCTGGGGGTGGTGCACGGCTGGTGGCCGGCCACCTCCCCGGAGGCCGCCCGGGCCCGCTACCAGCTGCTGCGCTACGTCGGCCACCCCGACAAGCCGGAACCGGACGTGCTCGCCGTGCCGCTGCGTACCGGCGACACCTGGCTGCTCTGCACCGACGGGGTCAGCGACCAGCTCGGCTACCACCGGCTGCGCGACCTGCTGGCCGCCCGGCGCGACCCGGCGCGCACCACCACCGCCCTGCTCAGCGCCACCCTCGACGAGGGCGGCGACGACAACGCCACCGCCGTGGTGGTGCGCGTCCACCCCGCCGTGCCCGGCCCCCGCTGACCGCCGTCCGCCGGTACGGCCCGCCCGGCGGGAGACCGCAGCCGGCGCGGCGGCCCGCCCCGAGGCCCGGCCCAGTTCCGCTGACCCGCTCCGGCCGGGCCACCCGTCCGATTACCGTGGGTGAGGAGGGGCACCGTCGGGAGGTGAGGCGGGATGGCCACACCCACCCACGGCGCGGTGGTGGTCGGCGTCGGCCGGTCGGACCAGGATCTCCAGGTGGTCCGGACCGCCGCCACGGAGGCGGCCGCGCACGACCGGGCCGTGCACCTGCTGCACGCCTTCAACTGGGCGGCGGCCCTGGACACGTTCTCCGTCAGCGGCCCCCGGGACGCGGCGGAGGAGCTGCTGGAGCGGGCCGAGCACGTGGTCGCCGAGGTCGCGCCGGCGGTGCCGGTCAGCGGCGAGATCGTCGAGGGCTCCCCGCTCGAGGCGCTGGTCCGGGCCTCCGACTCCGCGTCACTGGTCGCCCTGGGCGACGGCGGGATCGCCGACTGCGTGGGGTGCGTACCCAGCGACGTGCTGGCCGTGCAGGTCGCCGCCCGGGCCGGTTGCCCGGTGCTGGTCGCCCGGGCCGAACCGCCACCGCAGGGGCCGGTGCTGGTCGGCTTCGACGGCTCGGACAGCTCCCCGGCCACCCTCGGCTACGCCTTCGACTGCGCGCGGAGCCGCGGCGCCCGGCTGCTCGCCATCCGGGTCGTCGAGCCGGGCCAGCACGACGGCGGCGACGAACTGCTCGAGGCGGCGGTGGCCCGGTACACCGCCCGGTACCCCACCGTGGCGGTCGAGTGCCACACCATCCGCGGCGATCCCGACGCGGTCCTGATCGAACACTCCCGCTCCGCCCAGGTCGTCGTGGTCGCCGCCCGGGGCGACGAGCCGCTGCGCGGCATGCTGGGCGCGGTGAGCCAGTCCCTGCTCTACCACTCGCCGGCCCCGCTGATCGTCGTCCGTGGACTCGACGTGGCCCCCGCGGAGGGGGCATGACAGCCGCCGGTCCCGGGACCAATGGCCCTGATCCACCCACCGCCCGGGGACCAGGCTGAGGGTGCCCGGGTGAAAATCGACCGTCCGGGTGGCAGATGACCCCGAGTCGCGAGAGGCTAATGCAGCATGGACACCGCTCTCGACCTGCACGGCCCCCTGACCGAAGAGCAGCTGCGGCGGCTTGACGCCTACTGGCGGGCGGCGAACTACCTGACCGTCGGGCAGATCTACCTGCTCGACAACCCGCTGCTCCGCGAGCCGCTCAAGCCCGAGCACATCAAGCCCCGCCTGCTCGGGCACTGGGGCACCAGCCCCGGGCTCAACCTGATCTACGCGCACCTCAACCGGGTCATCGTCGACCGGGACCTCTCCGCCATCTTCGTCACCGGGCCGGGCCACGGCGGCCCCGCCCTGGTCGCCAACACCTGGCTGGAGGGCACGTACAGCGAGCTGTACCACCACATCGCCCGGGACGAGACCGGCATGCAGCGGCTGTTCCGCCAGTTCTCCTTCCCCGGCGGCATCCCCAGCCACGTGGCCCCGGAGGTGCCGGGTTCGATCCACGAGGGCGGCGAGCTGGGGTACGCGCTGAGCCACGCGTACGGGGCCGCGTTCGACAACCCGGACCTCCTGGTGGCCTGCGTGATCGGCGACGGCGAGGCGGAGACCGGACCGCTGGCGGGCAGTTGGCTGTCCAATGTCTTCCTCAACCCGGCCCGCGACGGTGCGGTGCTGCCCATCCTGCACCTCAACGGCTACAAGATCGCCAACCCGACGGTGCTCGACCGCATCCCCGCCGACGACCTGCTGGAGCTGATGCGCGGCTACGGCTACCAGCCGTACGTGGTGGCCGGCGACGACCCGGCCACCGTGCACCAGACGCTCGCCGCGACCCTGGACCGGGCGGTCGAGGAGATCGCCGAGATCCAGCGCCGGGCCCGCTCCGGCGGCGAGGTGACCCGTCCCCGCTGGCCGATGATCATCCTGCGGACGCCGAAGGGCTGGACCGGCCCGAAGGAGGTCGACGGCACGCAGGTCGAGGGGACCTTCCGCGCCCACCAGGTGCCGATCGCCGCGGTACGCGACAACCCGGCGCACCTGGCCGAGCTGGAGCGCTGGTTGCGCAGCTACCGGCCGGAGGAGCTGTTCGACGCCACCGGCGCGCCGGTCGCCGAGCTGACCGCCCTGCCGCCGCGGGGTGACCGGCGGATGAGCGCCAACCCGGTGGCCAACGGCGGGCGGCTGCTGCGCGACCTGGAACTGCCGGACTTCCGCGACTACGCGGTCGACGTGAAGGAGCCGGGCCAGCCGATGGCCGGCGCCACCGGTGCCCTCGGCCCCTGGATCCGCGACGTGATCGTCCGCAACCCGCAGACCTTCCGCCTCTTCGGCCCGGACGAGGTCGCCTCGAACCGGCTCGGCGCCGCCTTCGAGGTGACCGACCGGGCGTTCGTCGGCAGCGAGGTCCCGGGCGACGACCACCTCTCCCCCGACGGCCGGGTGATGGAGGTGCTCTCCGAGCACCTGTGCCAGGGCTGGCTGGAGGGCTACCTGCTGACCGGCCGGCACGGCGTCTTCACCAGCTACGAGGCGTTCATCCACATCGTCGACTCGATGGTCAACCAGCACGCCAAGTGGCTCAAGGTCACCCGGCACATCCCCTGGCGGGAGCCGGTGGCCTCGCTGAACTACCTGCTCTCCAGCCACGTCTGGCGGCAGGACCACAACGGCTTCTCGCACCAGGATCCCGGCTTCATCGACCACGTGGTGAACAAGAAGGCCGAGGTGGTCCGGGTCTACCTGCCGCCGGACGCCAACACGCTGCTCTCCACCATGGATCACTGCCTGCGCAGCCGGCACTACATCAACGTGGTGGTGGCCGGTAAGCAGCCCGCGCCGAACTGGCTCACCATGGAGGAGGCCATCCAGCACACCCGCCGGGGCCTCGGCATCTGGGACTGGGCCAGCAGCGACGACGGCGACGAGCCGGACGTGGTGCTCGCCTGCGCCGGGGACGTGCCGACCCTGGAGACCCTCGCCGCGGCCGACCTGCTGCGCCAGCACCTGCCCGACCTGAAGGTCCGGCTGGTCAACGTGGTCGACCTGATGCGCCTGCAGCCGCCGTCGGAGCACCCGCACGGGCTGCCGGACAGCGAGTTCGACACCATCTTCACCCGCGACCGGCCGGTCATCTTCGCCTACCACGGCTACCCGTGGCTGATCCACCGGCTCACCTACCGCCGCGCCAACCACGACAACCTGCACGTGCGCGGCTACAAGGAGGAGGGCACCACCACCACCCCGTTCGACATGGTGATGCTCAACGACCTGGACCGCTTCCACCTGGTCATCGACGTCATCGACCGGGTGCCCGGGCTGCGTTCCCGCGCCGCCCACCTCCGCCAGGAGATGGTCGACGCCCGGCAGTCCGCCCGCGACTACACCCGCCGGTACGGCGAGGACGACCCGCAGGTCGCCGAGTGGCGCTGGATCCGCGAGAACGACCCCGCGCTGCGGAGCGGGCAGTGAGCAGCGACGAGATCCTGGTCGGCTACGACGGCTCCGCCGACGCCGCGGTCGCCCTCACCTGGGCGCTGGACGAGGCGGGCCGGTCGGGCCGGCCGGTGCGCCTGGCGTACGTCTTCGAGTGGCTGACCGTGGCCGGGTGGATCGGCCCCGGGGTGGCACCCGGGATCTGGCCGGACGAGAACGCGCGGCACGCGGTCGAGGAACTGGTCCGCACGGCGGCGGCGGACGCCGCCGCCAAGCGGCCCGGCCTCACCGTGCACGGCGAGGTGTTCGACGGCCCGCCCGCCCTGGTGTTGCAGGAGCGGTCCGCCGAGGCCGGGATGCTGGTCCTCGGCAGCCGCGGCCACGGCGGCTTCGGCGGTCTCGTCGTCGGCTCCACCGCGGTCGCCGTCTCGGCCCACGCGCACTGCCCGGTGATCGTGGTCCGGGAGGGCACGCCGGCCGCCGCCGGGCCGGTGCTGGTGGGCGTGGACGGCTCCCCGTCGTCGACGCAGGCGCTCGGCTTCGCCGTCGAGCGGGCCGCGCAGCGGGAGGCGCCGCTGCGGGTGCTGCGGGTCTGGGAGCCGCCCGGCGAGCGCTGGGTGCCGCCGGACTTCGACCCGGCGGAGGTCACCGCCACCGAACGGGCCGCCGTGGAGACGGAGCTGACCCAGTGGCGGGAGACCTTCCCCGGCCTCGCGGTGGAGATCCAGGTGACCCCGGGAAACCCGGCCGCGCTGCTGGTCGAGGCGAGCCGGGAGGCGCAACTCGCGGTGGTCGGCACCCGGGGCCGGGGCGGCCTGCGCGGCATGCTGCTCGGCTCGGTCAGCCAGCAGCTCATCCACCACGCCCGGTGCCCGGTCGCGGTCGTCCGCGAACGCTGAGCCGCCGGCCCGGTCGGCGGGGGCGGTCAGCGGGTGTCCGGCTGGCCGTCCCCAGGGCTGAGCGAGAAGAAGTCCTCCTCCTCCTGCGCCAGGTGCAGGCGCAGCACGGCGTCCAGCCCGTACAGGGCGGCGAGCAGGTCGGGGACCTCGTCGCGGCGCAGCCGGTCGTCCGGGTGCTGGGCCAGGTGGCCGCCGATCCGGTCCACCAGCCGGCTGATCTCCACGTGCGCCCGGCTCATCGTCGAGGTGGCCTCCGCGCTGCCCAGCGGGCCGGCCAGGGCCGGGTAGAGCTGCCGGTCCTCGGCCGCCTCGTGCGGCAGCACCTGCTCGACCAGCCGACGGTGCACGTCCCGCAGCGCCGGCACGCACTCCGCCGCCTCCGGATTCGTCGCCACCAGGTCGGCGGTGTCGCGCAACCGGTCCAGCACGTCCCGCACCCCGCCGTGCTCGCCCGCGTACCGGTCGAGGAGAGCGCGGGTCTGCGGCGGGACGTCCCGGCGGCGCAGGCCCCCGCCGAGGGCGCGCAGCGCGTTGAGGATCACCAGCACGTCGATGCCCTCCTGGAGGAACGCGCCGGCGACCGGGGGCAGCTTCCCGGCGGCGGCCACCAGCATGGCCACCACGGCCAGCCCCATCCCGACGGCGGCGCTCTGCACGGCGATCCGGCGGGCGTACCGGGCGATCTCCACGGCGTCGGCGAGCCGGTCCAGCCGGTCCACGGTGAGCACCGCGTCGGCCACGTCAGCGGAGGCGGTCGCGCCGGTGGCGCCCATGGCCACCCCGACGTGCGCGGCGGCCAGCGCCGGGGCGTCGTTGACCCCGTCACCGACCATCACGGTCACCGCCCGGCCGGACTCCGCCCGCACCCGGGCGACCTTCTCCTCTGGCGAGCACTGGGCGATCACGTCGTCCACCCCGACGATCCCGGCCACCTGCTCGGCGGTGCGCCGCCGGTCACCGGTCACCATGATCAGCCGGTCGAGCCCGGCCTCGCGCAGCCGCCGCACGGTGCGCCGGGCGTCCGGCCGGACCGGGTCCTCCAGCAGGATCGCGCCGAGCGGCCCCTGCCCGTCGCTGACCCAGACCGTGGACCGGCCGGCCAGCTCGGCCCGCTCGCGAATCCGGTGCGCCCAGTCCGGCGGCTCGCCGGCCAGCTGGCCGACCCGGACCAGCCGCCCGTCGACCCGGCCGGTGACCCCGCGCCCCGGTTCCTCGGTCACCTCGGTCGGCTCGGTCAGCGCCAGCCCCTGCTCGCGGGCCTGCCGGACCAGCGCGGCGGCCAGCACGTGCGGGGAGAGCTGCTCGACGGAGGCGGCCAGCCGCAGCAGCTCGTCCCGGTCGCCACCCGGGGCGACCACCGTCTCCGCGGCCCGCGGGCGGCCCGCGGTGAGCGTGCCGGTCTTGTCCAGCAGCAGGGTCCGGGCGCGGCCGAGCAGCTCCAGCGAGCCGCCGTCGCGGACCAGCACGCCCCGGCGGGCCACCCGGGACAGCCCGGACACGATGGCGATCGGGGTGGCCAGCAGCAGCGGGCACGGGGTGGCCACCACGAGCACCGCCACCGCCCGGGCGAACTCGCCGGAGAGCAGCCAGGCCAGCCCGGCCAGCAGCAGGGTGAACGGCACGAACGCGGCGGCGTACCGGTCGGCGAGGCGGACCATCGGGGCCTTGCGGGCGGTGGCCTCCTCGGCCAGCCGGACGATCCCGGCGTACGTGCTCTCCGCGGCGCTCCTCCCGGCGCGCAGCCCGAAGCCGGCGCCCGCGTTGACCACCCCGCTGGCCACCTGCTCGCCGGCGGCCCGGCTGACCAGCTGCGACTCGCCGGTCACCACGGACTCGTCCAGCGTGGCGGCGGCCTCGACGGTCCCGTCCACCGGCACCACGTCGCCCGGGCCGACCACCAGCCGGTCGCCCACCGCGACCCGGTCCAGCGGCACCACCTCGATCCGGCCGTCGGGGGTCCGCCGGCGGGCCTGCCTGGGGGCGCGTTCCAGCAGTGCCCGCAGGTCCCGGGTGGCCCGCCGTTGCGCGTAGCCCTCCAGCCCCTGCCCGGTCGCCACCATCACCGCGATCACCGCGCCGGCGAGGTACTCCCGGACCAGGAGCGCGCCGACCAGCGCCAGCACGGCGATCACGTCCACCCCGAACTGGCGCCGCCAGAGCTGGCGCAGCGTGGTCCAGACCGCCGGCACCAGGGCGACCAGGGTCACCGCCGCCCAGACCAGCTGGGCCGCCCCGCGCGCCCCGGCGAACCAGAGCGCGGCGCCCGCCAGCACGGCGAGGGTCAGCAGGACCAGCGGCAGCCATTCGAGCGCACCCGGCCGGCCGTCGGACCCGCCGCGCCGAAACAGCCGCCGCACCCGGCGCTGCCGCACCGGGTGTTCGGGCACGCACTCCCGCGGTTCCGCTCCCACGTGGGAATCGTCTCAGCGGCGGCGTGCGGCGGGTAGGTCGAACCCGGGTAATTCCGGGAACCGAGGGGCCCGGACGCACGGGCGGCGGAGCGTGCGAGCCGCCCGGCGATACCCGAGGATGGAGCGGCAAGCCGCCCGGTCGGCCCCGGCGTGGGGCACGATGGGGAAAACAGGAAAGGTCGTGACGATGAGCCACGAGAAGCCGGCCGGGGACCGCCCGCTGACCACCGCGCTCGCGGAAGCCGCCGGGATGGCCGGCCACGCCCCCTCGGTGCACAACACCCAGCCGTGGCACTGGACGGTGCTGCCCGACGCGCTGGAGCTGCGGCTGGTCCGGGAGCGCCACCTCAGCGTCCTGGACCCGGAGGGTCGGCTGCTCTTCGTGAGCTGCGGCGCCGCGCTGCACCACGCCCGGGTGGCGCTGGCCGCCGAGGGCTGGACGCCGGTGGTGGAGCGGCTGCCCGACCCCGCCCAGCCGGACCTGCTGGCCCGGCTGACCGGCCTGAAGCACACCGGGGCCGACCCGGAGGCCATGCGGCTGGTGCAGTGCATCCGGGTGCGGCACACCGACCGGCGGCCGGTCAGCGACGAGCCGATCTCCGACGCCGCCCTGAACGAGATCGACCGGGCGGCCACCGCGGAGGGAGTGAACCTCCAGATCCTCGACGACAGCCAGAAGATCGAGCTCGCCGGCGCCGCGCAGCAGGCGGCCGCGGTCGAGGCCGACAGTCCTGAGCTGCGCGAGGAGCTGGCGTACTGGATCAACCAGGGCGGCGCCGGCACCGGCCTGCCCCCGGAGGTGCTGCCGGCGGAGGCGCCGCAGACCACCGTTCCGACACGCGACTTCGGCCACCCCGGCAGCCTGCCGGTCGGTCCCGGACACGACCGGGTCGCCGTGTACGGGATCCTCTGGGGCACCGAGGACGAACCGGACAGCTGGCTGCGCGCCGGCGAAGGGCTCTCCGCGGCCTGGCTCGCCGCCACCCGGCTCGGCGCCTCGCTGGTCCCGCTCAGCGGCGTGGTGGAGGTCGACGGCACCCGCCAGACGCTCCGGCGGATGCTGTCCGGGCTGGGCTTCCCGTACATCTCCATGCGGCTCGGCCTCGCCGACCCGACGCACGCGGGCCCCGCGCACACCCCGCGGCTGGACGTGGCGCAGACCGTCGACACCTCGGCGGTGCGCGGCCAGCTCGGCTAGCGGGACTCGTCCCGCGCGGACACCGGGCGATACCATCGCCCGGTGTCCGCCACACCCAATCCCCGCCACGAGCCCGCGACCCCGTCCCTGGGCCTGACCCCGCTGTCCCGGGTACGCCTCGACGAGTTGCTCCAGGAGATGCTCGACCGGGTGGGCGAGGTGGTCACCAGCCGTGAGCGGCTGCGTGCCCTGCTCGACGCCGTGGTGGGCATCGGCTCCGACCTCGACCTGCGCAGCACCCTGCAGCGGATCGTGCAGTCGGCGTGCGAGCTGGTCGGCGCGAAGTACGGCGCGCTCGGGGTGATCGGCCCCGACCGGCTGCTGCACGACTTCATCATCCACGGCATCAGCGACGAGTTGCACGCCAAGATCGGCGACCTGCCGCACGGCCGGGGCGTGCTCGGCCTGCTCATCGACGACCCGCACCCGCTGCGCATGCCCGACATCACGCAGCATCCGAAGTCGTACGGGTTCCCGCCCAACCACCCGCCGATGCACAGCTTCCTCGGCGTGCCGGTACGCATCCGCGAGCACGTCTTCGGCAACCTCTACCTGGCCGAGAAGCAGGGCGCGGCCGAGTTCACCGAGGACGACGAGGAGATCGTGGTCGCCCTCGCGGCGGCGGCCGGCGTGGCCATCGAGAACGCCCGCCTCTACGCCCTCGCGCACCGGCGGGAGCGTTGGCTGGCCGCCACCGCCGAGATCACCTCGGTGCTGCTCGGCGAGGTGCGCCGCACCGACGCGCTGACCCTGGTGGCCCGGCGGGCCCGGGAGGTGGCCGAGGCCGAGCTCGCCCTGGTGCTGCTCTACGACGACGACGAGGGCCAGTTCACCGTCGAGGTGGTCGACGGCGCCGACGAGGCCAGCCGGCACCTGGTGGGGGCGGTGCTGCCGGCCAGCGAGACCACCTTCGCCGGCTCGGTCACCGAGCGCCGCCTCGAGCTGCTGGAGAACCTGGCCGCCGCCGCGCCCTGGCCCGCGCCGGTGGTCGCCGGCCCGGCCGTGGTCTCCCCGCTCGCCGCGGCGGACACCCTGCACGGCGTGCTGGTGATCGCCCACCAGCCCGACCGGAACCCGGCCGGCGAGGACGACATGGCGCTGCTGAACAGCTTCGCCGGCCAGGCCGCGCTGGCCATGGAACGGGCCCGCGGCCAGGAGGAACGGGAGCTGCTGGTGGTCCTGGAGGACCGCGAGCGGATCGCCCGCGACCTGCACGACGTGGTGATCCAGCGGCTCTTCGCCACCGGCCTGCAACTGCAGAGCGGGGCGATGAACGCGCGCCCGGAGATCAGCAAGCGGATCAACCAGGCGGTCGACGACCTGGACGCCACCATCCGCGACATCCGGCGCACCATCTTCGAGCTGCGCACGCCGATGAGCGCCGCGCTGCGTACCGAGATCCGGGAGGCGATCGAGGCGGCCGCCGAGCTGCTGGGCTACCGGCCCCAGCTGGAACTCGTCGGCCCGATCGACAGCGCCGTCCCGGACGCGCTGCGCCCGGACCTCACCGCCGTGCTCCGCGAGGCGCTCTCCAACGCCGTACGCCACGCCCAGGCCGGCCGGGTCGCGGTCCGGGTGGAGGTCGACGCCGGCTGGGTGACGGTGACCGTCACCGACGACGGGGTGGGTTGTGACCCGGAGGCGGCCCGCAGCGGCCTGGTGAACCTGCGCGAGCGGGCCGACCGGCTCGGCGGCGACTTCCGGCTCGGCCGGGTCGAACCGCACGGCACCGAGGTGCGCTGGAGCGTGCCGCTGCGGGACTGACCCGGCCGGGGCCTCAGTGGCTCTTGCCGAGCAGCCGGGTGGCCAGCACCGCCGCCTGGGTCCGCCGCTCCAGGCCCAGCTTCGCCAGCACGCTGGAGACGTAGTTCTTCACCGTCTTCTCGGCCAGGAACATCTTGCCGGCGATCTCCCGGTTGGTCAGGCCCTCCGCCACGTACTCCAGGATCCGCCGCTCCTGCTCGGTGAGGCTCTTCAGCTCGCGCGGCTGCTCGACGCCGCTGCGGATGCGCTCCAGCACCCGGGTGGTGATCGCCGGGTCGAGCAGCGACTGGCCGGCCGCCACCCGGCGGACCGCGTCCACCAGGTCGGTGCCGCGGATCTGCTTGAGCACGTAGCCGGCCGCGCCCGCCATGATCGCGGCGAAGAGCGCCTCGTCGTCCTCGTACGAGGTGAGGATCAGACCCTTGATCGAGGAATCCACGGCGCGGATGTCGCGGCACACGTCGATGCCGTTGCCGTCGGGCAGCCGCGCGTCCAGGATCGCCACGTCGGGCCGGAGCGCCGGAATCCGGCGGGCCGCCTCCTGGGCGGAGCCGGACTCGCCGACCACCTCGATGTCGCCGCTGCTGGTGAGCAGGTCGGCAAGGCCACGACGGACGACCTCATGGTCGTCGAGCAGGAACACCCGGATCATCCGTCCTTTCTACCCGCTGGTCAGCGGTCGTGCACGGGCCGAAGGTCCCGATCGCGACGCGCCCGGCGACGGGCACGCCGGCCCGCTGACCAGGGACCTCCGGCCCTGCGCGCGGCGCACCCGGCTGACGCACCGTTGGGGTGGACCGACCGGGGACAGCACGGTCCGCGCGGAAGGAGCCCACCATGACCACCGGTTACAGCGCCGAGCAACTGACGGCGGCCGTACACGACGCGGTACGTGCGCCGTCCCTGCACAACACCCAACCGTGGCGGTTCCGGCTGCGCGACGGCGGGATCGAGGTCCGCGTCGACCCGCAGCGCCGGCTGCCCGCCACCGACCCCAGCGGCTGGGGCGCCCGGATCGCCTGCGGGGCGGCGCTGTTCAACCTGCGGCTGTCGCTCGCCGTCGCGGGCACCCCGGCCACCGTCCGGCTGCGCCCGTACCCCGCCGACCCCGACGTGGTGGCCCGGCTCGTCCCGGACGTCCCGCGCCGCCCCACCCCGGCCGAGCAGAGCCTGTACGCGGCCATCGACCGCCGGTTCAGCAACCGCGCCCCGTTCTGGCCCGACCCGGTGCCCGCCGACGCCCGCTGGCGGCTCGGCGAGGCGGCCCGGGCCGAGCAGTGCTGGCTGGAGCTGCTGATCGGCACCACCGCGGTCAACGCGCTCGGCGAGATCGCCCGCAGCGCGCACCGCGTCCTGGAACGCGACCCGGCGTACGTGACCGAGCGGTCCACCTGGATCCGCTCCGAGCCCTCCCCCGACGGGGTGCCGGCGGCGGCCGGCGGCCCGCAGAGCGAACCGCAGGACCTGCTGCCGCAACGCGGGTACGGCGGGCGGAACCGGCCGCCCGGGCGCGACTTCGAGCCGGAGCCGCTGGTGGCGGTGCTCGGCTCGGCCGGGAACACGGCCACCGACCAGGTCGTCGCGGGGCAGGCGTTGCAGCGGGTGCTGCTCACCGCCACCGACGCGGGACTGGCTGCGTCGATGATCTCCCAGCCGATCGAGGTGCCGGGCGCCCGGGAGGCGCTGCGGCTGTCCCTGGGCCGGTTCGGCACGCCGCAGATGGTCATGCGGATCGGGTACGGCCAGCCGGGGGTGGCCACCCCGCGCCGATCGGTGGACGAGGTGGTCGACCTGCCGGTGGCCACGCCCTCGACCGCGGGCCGGTGACGCGGGCAGCGGACCAGATCGGTGCGCACCGGCGGCGGGGCACGGCGGGCGGTGGCGCTGCCGGCACCGCCGGAGCCCCACCGCCCGCTGTCACCGCGACGACCTCAGCTGGTCACGGGATCACGCACCCATGGTGGTGTCGGACCCGTACGCCGCCTGGTAGGGCATGTTGCGATCGCCCTCGCTGCCGGTGCCACGGATCGTCCCCCGGTCGCGCTTGTCCTTCGCGCCGGCCAGTTGCTTGATGGCCAGCCGGCCCTCGGCCGCCGCGTCTCGTCGCCGGGCGGCAGCCCTGCGGACCAGGATCAGCGCAACCACCGCGAGCAGGACGGCCGAGCCGACGCCCGCCAACAGCCAGATCAGGCCATTCACCGTTTCGCCTCCTAGTCCGCCAGCCGTTCCGCGGCGTCACGTGCCGCCTTTCGAGTCTTCCACTTGGCCATTCCTCCCGCGACCACCACGACTGCCCCGAGCACCGGGTCACCCTGGCCGGTTTTCGACGAGTCGACCACGTTCTTGACGCCATTCGCGACGGAATCGCGTACCTGGCGCTGGTGGTCCACCTCGGTGGTGTGCGCGACCCGCCGGTTGATCGCCTCCTCCGCGGTTCCGTCGGTGCCGGGGAACTCGCAGGTGCACCGGGCGCCCGGCTGACCGGGAATCGCCGTCGGGCCGTGCACCGGGCAGGCGGCGTTGACGTTGTGTACCAGCAGCGGGAACGTGTCCGCCAGCACGTAGTACGCGTGAACGACGTCGACGGTCAGGTCATGCATGACCTTGAGGCCGAGGTACGAGTGAACGGCCTTGACGACCACCCGCGAACCGTCCAGCGTCCGCAGCCGCTCCCCCTTGTGGAGGTCGGCGGCATCCACCCACTGGTTCCGGTCGTCGTTCCAGAACGGGTGGTGCTGGGTGGTCTTCAGAACCGTCTCGCTGCCGTTCTCCGCGACAACGGTCAGATCGGTCAGGTCCGAGTCGTCATTGGTGTGCGTGTCGGTGACCGGTCGGGACTCGGTCTTGCCTGTCTCGGGATCGGTGGCGACGACCTCGTCGCCTTCCCGCACCTTCTCGATCGGCTTCTGGCTGCCGTCGGCCATGACCACTCTGGTGCCGGGCGCGAAGCTGTGGCAGCTCTTCGCGGCGCCCCCGATGAAGTTGTTGGCCTGGCGGATCACGTCGTCCGCCCACTTGACGTCGTCGGCCCACTTCATCAGCGCGCGTCCGGTGCGGGCGAGCGTGCTGGCGATCGGCTTGATCTTCTTGGCCATCTGGAGCGCCTTGCCCCACGGCAACATGCCGACGAGGGTCCAGGCGCAGGCCATCAGGTCGCCGTGGATGCAGTCGAGGATGTCGTTGATGCCGAAGAGGTCGAGGAGAAGCTGCCCGCCGGCCTTGATGATGATCGAGATGGCGTTCTGCTTCTTGACCTCCTGGGCGCGCTTGATGTCCTCGTCGCTCGGGCCGGTCTTGCCGCCCTTGCCACCGCCCTTGCCACCGCCACCGCCGCCGCCGTTGCCGCCGCCCGCTTCGTGGGCGGCCCGGGCCTGCGCCCAGTCGTCGTCGCCGCACTTGCCGCCACAACCGTCGTTGTCGCCCTTGACCTCGACGTAGTTGCCGTACATGTCCTCGTAGTCCGCCCCCGGCCCGCAGGCGTCGTCGGAGCAGGCCCGGAGGCCACTGGGATCGGCGAAGGTGACCGGGCTGTTGTTGCTGTAGGCGTAGGCGTTCCATTGCTGCGGATCGGCGAGGTCCTGGACCGGGTCCACCGAGATGAACCGGCCCAGGCCGGAGTCGTACTCACGCGCCCCGATGTGGGTCAGGCCGGTGGGGTCCTTGTCACCGCCGACGAAGCCCTTCTGGTTGCTCCACTGCGGCTGGCTGCCGCGGGGATCGCCGTACGGGGTCTGCCGCCGGACGCTCACCTGCTGGCTGTTCGCGTCCACCCCGATCTGCTGGGTGCCCTGGTGGTCGGAGTAGAGCCAGGTCAGCGCGCTCGGGTTCCGGGTGGCGACGGTCTCGCCGGCGAAGCTGTAGTAGCGGGTGCCGGTGACCACCGAGTTCTTGTCGGCGCGGATCTCCTGGCCGGGCAGGTAGAGGGTGGTTCCGGTGGCGTCCCGCCGGATCAGCCGGGTGCCGCCGGTGTCGTAGATGTTGGTCTCGACGTTCTGGCCGCCGGCCGTCACCGTCGACAGCCGGCCCTCGCTGTTCCAGGTGAGGGTCTGCGAGTTGGCGCCGGTGCCGCAGTCGTTGGCGGCGGCGCCGGTCGGCCGGCAGGTCGTGTTGCCGGCGTTGTCGTAGGCGTACTTGGTGGTGACCGCCGACTGTCCCGGGGCCTGGCTGGTGACGGCGGTGACGGCGTGCGGGCGCACCACGTTCTGGCCGCTGGTCGGCGTCGCGTAGCTGCGCACCGTGTCGCCGAGGGTGGTGTGCGCCGTCTCGGTCTTGCGGTTGCCGACGTCGTCGATGGTCCAGTCGTGCCAGTAGGGTGCCGGGCCGCCCAAGTTGGCCACCGACGGCGCGGTGGCGCAGTCCACGCCCGCCTTCGGCGTCCACGCCCGGGTCAACCGGCGCAGGTCGTCGTAGCCGAAGCACTGGGTGTCGGCCGAGCCGACCTGCGGCGTGTCCTTGATCCACTTGACGTTGCCGATGTCGAAGTACTCGTACGCGGTGTCCTGCACCGTGCCGGCCGCCGTCTCCGGCCGCACCTTGTACTGCTTGACCCGGCGCGTGGTGAGGTCGTAGTACGTGGAGTCCTCGACGTACATCCCACCGTTGGTCTTCCGGGTGGTGATCGTCGGCTCGCCGTACTCGGTGTACCGCTGGCCGGTGACGTACGCCCCGACGTTGATCAGGTTGGTGCCGAGTGCGGTGGGCAGGCCGGTGGTGCCGTCGTACTCGGTGGTGACGGTCTCGGTGGTGAGGCCGCCGCCGGCCGGGTAGGTGACGCTGCTCGGATCACCGGTGTAGGGCGAGTAGCCGAAGCCGTAGTCCCACGTACCGGCGAGCTTGCTGCCCTCCACCGTCGGGATGACGTACTGCGTGCCGGTCGGCTGGTATCGGGTGTTGAAGCCGGTGACCCGGTAGGTGTACCCGTACCTGGTGCCGCCGGTGGCCTCGTAGCGGGTGCTCTGGGTGAGCTGCCCCCGCACCGTCTGGCCGGTGTAGAGCTTGTCGTACTTCCACTCCGCCCGCTTGTTCGCGTCGGAGACGGAACCCTCGTAGAGGGCGGTCCGGCGCCCGATCGAGTCGTACTGGTTGACCAGCACCTTGCCGTTGGCGTCGGTGGATTTGGTCGGCTCGTCGTAGTCGTTGTAATCGGTGGTGGTCTTGCCCTTGTCCGGGTCCTTGGCCGTGATCTGGCGGCCCTTGACGTCGTAGGTGTTGACCCACTCGTTGCCGAGCGTGTCGACGACCTTCGCCAGCTGGCCCTTGCGGTTGTAGGTGTACGTGGTGCTCAGGTCGGGCTTGACCTGGGTGGGGTCGACCCGCTGGCGCAGCTCGACGGTGCGCCCCTGGGCGTCGGTCCGGGTGGTGGTGACCGTGCCGCCCTCCGGGGGCGTCACCGTGGTCGAGTCGCCCAGGTACCGGGTGGTGGTGCGCCACTTCTCCACCAGGTTGGTGACGCCGTCGGTGCCGTAGTAGATCTCGTCGGTGGCCCGCGAGGCGTCGTCGTAGACCGTCCTGGTCAGCGCCGGTACGGACCACTCCGGCTCCCACCAGAGCCCGCCCGCCGGCGTACCCGGCTCGAGGTGCGCCTGGTAGGCGGTGACGGCCCGGCCGGCCTTGTCGTACTGGGTGTCCGTGATCACCCGGCCCTCGCCGACGGCGGGAGACTGGGTCTGGCGCGGGCGGAGGAAGGCGTCGTAGATCTGGTAGGTGTCCCGGTAGCCGCCACCGGCGTGCAGCGCGGTGGTCTTCACGTACGGGTAGGCGTCCCGGTTCGCGGCGAACACGTAGCTGTGCCGCACCGACGGGCTGGTCGGGTGATCGTCCTTCGACCAGCCGACCTCCCAGGCGCGGGCGAGCCGGCCCGAGGGGTCGTACTCCATGTCCGCGACCCTGCCGTTGTAGTCGGTGGTCCGGCTCGGCGAACCCCAGTACGGCAGCTGGTTCAGGGTGGTGGTCCAGGGGTTGGTGCCACCGTTCGGATCCGGCGTGCTGGTGGTCACCCGGGTGACCTGACCGGTGGCCGGGAGGTAGCTGGTGGTGACGGTGTTGCCGCGGGCGTCCGTGGTGGTGGCCGGGCGGCCGAACGCGTCGAAGGTCGCCTTGCTGGTGGTCTGCCAGACGGTGCCGCCGGCCGCCGACCAGTCCTTGAGCTGGTCGACCCGGGTCACCGCGCCGTAGCCGGGTGCCGTGTCGACGCTGGTGGCCCCGTCGTAGAACTTCTGCTCGTCGGTCAGGATGTCGTCGGTGGTGCTCGGCGTCACCCCGCACTTCAGCGCGACCGCCGTGGTCCGCTTGACGAGCTGGGTGAGGTTCTTGCCGGTGTTGCGGTTGTACGCGTACGTGTAGCACTTCTCGTCGCCGGTCTTGCTGATGTCGCCGTTGTCCTGCGCCGAGACGGTGGTGCCGTAGGTGTCGTCGAAGGTCGACTCGGTGCTGGTCACCCGCCAGCCCGAAGCCCCGTCGACCCCGAGTGCCGTGCCCGCGTAGCTGACCCGGGTGTTGGTCCACCGCGCGGTCACCGTGTCACCGTTGACGGTGCGGCTGGCCAACGCCGGCGACCGCCACGGCACGTTCACCGTCTTCGACACCGGCTTGGTGTCGTCGCCGTTGTAGACGACCTGCTCGCGCACCATCCCCGCGAACTGGTCCTCGTCGTACACCGTCTCGCTGCCCAGCGACGCCGCCACGGTGACGCTGCGGGTGTCCCCGGCGGTGTTGGAGGCCTTGTCGCCGTGCATGCCGCGCAGGAACGTGGTCCGGGTCAGCGTCTGCGACGGCGCGTCGCCCTTGCGGATCTCGACCTGGGCGTAGCCGCGGAACTGGTTCCAGGTCTTGCGCCGGGGCTTGATCAGCCCGTTGTCGTCGGCGTAGTGCCAGGCCGCAGCGCCGACGTAGGTGTAGAAGGTGTTCTGGACCGGCTGGCCGTGGTCGGTGCCGCCGACGACGACCATCAGGTCGGACTCGGAGACCTGGGTGACCACGTACTTGTGCCACCACTCGGTGATCTCCGGCCCGTCGTAGTCGTACGGGTCCGGGCTGATCACCGGGTAGCAGCGGCGGGTGTTGCCGTAGGTGGTGGCCGGCAGGCTGCTGGCGGTGCAGTCGGGCCGGCTGTACGTCACCTGGATCTTGGCACCGGTCTCGGTGACGATGTTGCCCATCCGCATGCGGTTGTTGGTGGTGTTGTTCTTGGTCAACACCCGGTTCGGCATGGAGACGGGCTCGAAGGTGACGGGCGGCATGGTGTCGGTGCCGCCGACGAGGCCGGCGCGGACGATCGAGGTCAGCCACATCCCGGCGTGGTCGCTGCCGTCACCGACCGCCGGCCAGGTGTGGTTCAACGTCCACGACTCCACCGGCTGCCACGCCGCGGTGGTCTTCGTGGTGTCCCACACCTGCGTGGTGATCTTCGACAGCCGCTTCGTCGACCAGAACGTCGGCGCGTAGTTCTCCCCGCAGTTCGCCGCGGTGGAGGTGCACTCCTGGTCCCACGGCACGTCCTTCCAGTGCGCCGCGTCGTGAGTGGAACAGTCCGCGGCGCACCGGTCCGCGGTGGTGAAGACGACCTGGGCGGTCGGCGAGACGGACCGGTCGACGCTGCCGTCGGCGCGCTTGCGGTCCCAGGTGCCGTAGTCGATCCGCTTCAGCACGCCGCCCCGGTCGTACCGGGCCTTGCTGGTGGAGGTGGCGTTGCGGGCGTAGTAGTTGGTCTCCGGGGTGTACCAGTACGACATGGTGTTGCCCCGGACGTCCACCACGTAGTCCAGGTTCCAGCGCCACGCCTGGTCGCAGAAGGACGAACCGAAGCTGGTGGCGTGGCAGGGCTCGCCGGACTGGTTGCCGGCCACCGGCACCGTCCACGCCGAGTCGGTGACGCTGCTCTGGCCCGGCAGGTTGTGCAGCCCGAAGAAGTACTGGGTGCCGTCGGTCGTGGTGACCTTCCAGTACTCGCCGTTGTCGTCACCGTTGGTCGCGCCGGCCAGCTTCTCGATCTTGGAGCCGTCCTCGCTGCGCCCGTGCCAGCCCTTGCCGTCCTGGTAGACCAGCTCGGTGCCCCGGCCATTCAGGGACATGGTGGCGTTGTCGGACCGCCAGCACTGGTCACCCGTGCGGTTGGTGCTGTTGTTGCCGTCCTTCATGTCGTCCGAGCAGCCGACGTAGCTGCGCTCGATGTAACCCGGCCAGAAGTCGAAGCCCTCGCCGATCCACGACGGCTGGCTGTTCGAGGCGTCCGACTGGCCGTCGACGGCGTCCGAGGAGTAGGCCAGGCCCAGGCTCGGCGCCGGGCCACCGATCGACGGCGGCACGCGCATCGGGTACGACCACGAGAAGCCACCCGTGGAGGTGCCCGCCGACCAGGTGGAGCTGATCGACAGCGGGGTCGCGGCGAAGTCACCTTCCGTGCCGGACGAGCCGGCGGCGAGGGCGACCAGCGTCGAGGCGGCGGCGGTGCCGGCCGCGGGCAGCGGCACCTCGGCGGTGACCGCCCCGCCGTCATTGCGGGACTCCAGCGGCATGGCCGCACAACCGGACCTGCCCGGCGTGCTCAACTCGCACTCCGGCACCTGCCACAGCTTCAGTCGGGAGGACCAGTTGCCGCCGTACGCGTACTTGAAGCTCCGGTAGTCCACCGAGAGCGTGGCCGCGCCCGGGCCCGCCGCCGTCTTCGCGGCCCCGGCCGGCGTGTCCCCGGCGACCCGCAGCAGCAGCCCGTCCCGCCACTGCTGCGGCGCGCCCGCCCGGTCCAGGACCTCGACCGACACGGCCTGGGTGCGGGCACCCGCCGGGCCCGCGCCGCGGCCCACCGACACCGGCAGGTCGCCGGCCTTCACCGCCGGCGCGGCGGCCCGCCGCTGACCCGACACCGCGGCCGGCAGGGCCACCGACGCCTTGCCCGGCTTCGGCCACACCGGCGCCGCCAGCTGCGCGCTGCGCACCTGCTTCGTCGGCCAGGCCCGGCCCTTCGCCGGCGCGCCGTCGGAGTCGACCTTCTCCTGCTGCGCCGCCAGGTGCGGCTTGGGCTTCACCGCCGCCTGAGCGGGCGCGGTCAGCGCCGACGCGACCAGGGCGCCGCTGACGATCGCGGAGATCAGCGTACGGGCCCGGGTCCGGCTGGCCGGCTTTCGTGCGGTTCCGTGGGGGGAGCGAGAAATGGGTGGCACCATGCCTCCACAGGGGTGACCGAAGGGAGCCCTTTCGGGCAGGAGATGGTCTGACACAGCCGTACCGCTCGCCGGCCCGGGTGGGCCGGCGTGGCATCGTGGGTGAGCGCGTACTAGGTGGCGCGACCTGCGGTGAGCGGGCCGGGGTGGCGCTGCCGGGTCGGTCAACCGACCGGCCGGACCATCCCCGCCCCGACCCGCACGTGTGCCGGGATCAGAGGTATTCGACGACCAGCCGGGCGCTGTCCGGGTACCACTTCTTCCACCGGTCCGTGGTGGACTCCCCGGTGCCGTCGGCGGCGCTGCACGCACAGAGCCCGACCGTGACGTTGGCCAGGCCGGCGGCGGCGTAGCTCTGGACGAGACCGGTGACCCCGGTGCCGGCGAAGTTGACGACCATGTCCGGCTGCGGCGAGCCGGAACAGCCGCCGCTCTCGTTCGCGTGCGACTGGGCGGTCGCGCGGAGGCTGGTGAGGGCCGGCGCCCACGGCGTACGCGGCGTGCTCGTGATGGGGCCGGACTGGTACAGGTAGGTCGGGGTGTTGGTGCAGGACCAGGAGTGGTCCAGCTTCAGCTGCACGTACGCCGACTGGATCTGCGCGCCCTGCAGACCGGTCAGGGAAAACTCGAAGTACGACCGGTAGAGCGTGCCGGTGCTCGGGTCCTTGCCGACCCGCGCCGCGCTGGTGTCGCTGTTGGTGCTGTTGTTGTTCGTCGCGTACGCCCAGCGGGACCGGACGATCGACTCGGCGGTGAACCCGCCCGTCGGGTTCGCGAACACCTGGGTCCACTCGGTACGCGCCGAGGCCACCTCGACCCGGTGGCCCGACCGCTTCGCCTGGGCGGCGGCGGAGGCGGCGTCCGGCGCGACCGCCGCGGCGGCCGGAGACGCGGCAGGCGCCGCCGCCAGGACCGGCGACGGCGCCCCCAACAGGCCACCCAGGACCGCGGCCGCGGCACCGGCGGCGGCGATCCGGAAACGATTCAACGAGAGGACAGGCAGCATCGAGCGCCCAGGAACCATCTCAACCCCCGTGATTGAAAGATGTGCACCAGTCGCGCGAACTGTATGGCCTGCGGCGAACGTGTGTCTATATTCATCACGACCCGTGAGGAGGAAACGGACACCAGCCGCGCAAATGGATCACCGAAACACGCGGCGTGACCATTCTCCACATAGGAGAGTACCGGCGGGTGCGCCGGTCAGCTCCCGACCCGGGCGAGCAGGGCCGCCTCCCGCTCCGGCGCCAGGCCGACCGGGGCGCGCGGCGGGCGTCCGGCCCGGGCCGGCACCTGCCCCACCGCGGCCAACCAGCGCCAGGTGTCCGCGACCGTCTCGGTCACCGGCCGGCAGACCAGCCCCGCCGCGTACGCCCGGTCGACGCCACGCTCCTGCAACCAGCGGTACTCGTGGCCCGGCGGGATCCAGATCGGCAGGTCGTTCCACGGCTCCACCCCGGCGGCCAGGATCACCTCTGGGTCGGTCCAGCGCAGCGCCGCGTCCGCGCCGGTGACCGCCACGGCCGCGTCGAGCAGTTCCCCCATCGTGGTGTGCCCGGTCCGGCTGACCACGTTGTACGCCCCGCCGGTGCCCGCGACGCCCCGGTCCAGCACCCAGCCCGCCAGGTCCCGCACGTCGACGTACTGCACCGGCAGGTCCCGCGGGCCGGGGGCCAGCACCTCCCCGCCTCGGGCGATCCGCCGCAACCACCAGGGCAGCCGACCGATGTCCTCCCCCGGGCCCAGGATCAGCCCGGCCCGCACCAGCAACGCCCGGTCGCCGAAGACCTCCACCGCGGCCCGCTCCCCGCCCGCCTTGTTCTGTGCGTAGTCCCCGTCGTCCGCGTCGGCGGCGGCCGGCACCGTGGGCGCCTCCTCCCCCACGCCCGCGGGCACCGGCGGCGCGTACACGGACCCGCTGGAGATGTAGCCGTAGTGGGGAACCGCCCCCGCCAGCGCCCGGGCGGCGTCCCGCACCGCCCGGGGCGCCCCGTCCCAGGTGTCCACCACCAGGTCCCACGCGCCGCCGGCGAGCGCGGCGAGGCCGCCCGGCGCGGTCCGGTCACCGCGCAACCGGTGTACGCCCGCCGGGACGTCCCCGTGCAACCCACGGTTGAACACCGTCACCGACCAGCCGCGGCGTACCGCCTCGCGTACCACGGCCCCGCCGACGAAGCCCGTCCCACCCAGCACCAGCAGTCTCATGCGTACCAGCCTGCGCCCGCCCGGCCCGGCCGATGCGGGATGTTCACGGTGAGCGGATCTGCCGCTGGCAGAACGTCCGGGCCGGCCTGACCCGGCCGCGACCACCTTGGGCGGATTGTCCGGTCCGACGGTGACCCGCGACATCCCCCGGCCGGAATGGCTGGCGGCCGGGGGTCGTTGAACACGGGTGAACGGCCGAGGAAGATCGCCCCACCCCGGGGCC
>NZ_JBFAJK010000042.1:0-50590 GCF_040655175.1 Micromonospora sp. NPDC050495
GGCCGCCGACGCGCCCCGGGCCGAGCCGGTCCCGGGGCGCGTCGGCCGGCCGGAGCTGCCGCCCGCGCCGGCCGGCGCCGCCGCGTACGCGGCCCGGCTGGCCTACCTCGCCGAGTTCGACGGGCGGCTGGTGCACGTCTCGGTGGCCGCCCGCGACGTGCGGTCCTGGGTGCACCGGCTCGGCCAGCCGGCGGACTGGGCGTTCGGGCTGCCGGTCACCGCGCCGGCCCAACTGCTCTGGGCGGACCCGGAGTGGCGCCGCCGGATCGACCTGCCGGTGCTCTGCCAGCCCGCCGACGAGCCCCGGCTGGAGGAGCTGATCGGCACCCTGGGCAAGGTGGCCGGCGCCCGCTGGGCCGACGACCCGGTCGGCGTCCGGCTCGCCGCCGCGGACCTGGCCCGGCTCTGCCCGTCCGTGCTGCGGCTGGCCAACCCGTCGGTCCGGGTCGCCTCCCGCCGGGCCGCCCTGGCCGCCGTGCTGGACCTCCCGGTCGCCCCGCCCGGCTTCCGCGACGACATGCTGCTCTGCCTCGGGCTGCGCCCCGGCGGCACCGCCGAGCTGGCCGCCGCCGCCGGGCGGCTGGTCACCGGGATCGTCCCGCTGGTCCGCCCGTACGCCGAGGAGATCGCCACGGTGGCCGGCGCGGACCTGGCCGCCGCCCTGGCCGACGGCCGGCTGGACCGCTACCTGGGGCAACTGACCCGGGCGCTGGACCGCCCGGCGCCCGCCACCCGGGACGCGTCGCCGGTGCCCGGGCCGCGTGCGGGACAATGGTTCACTGTGCCCGCCTCTGACGCGCCGGTGACCGGCGCTCCCGCCAGCCCCGGCCCCGCCGCGCCTCCCGGCCCGGCCCGCCCGACCCGGCTCGACCCGGCCATCGCGGCCCGGCTGCGCCGCACCCCCGACGGCCTGGTGGCCGCGGTGGTGCGCCAGCACGACTCGGGTGAGGTGCTGATGGTGGCCTGGATGGACGACGAGGCGCTGCACCGCACCCTGACCACCGGCCGGGCCACCTACTGGTCGCGCAGTCGGCAGGAGTACTGGGTCAAGGGGGCCACCTCCGGCCACCACCAGTACGTCCGCTCGGTCGCCCTGGACTGCGACGGCGACGCCCTGCTGATCAGCGTCGACCAGGTCGGCGCGGCCTGCCACACCGGGCACCGCACCTGCTTCTTCACCGAGCTGCCGGTCAGCTCCCCGGAGGCGAGGGCATGACCGACGGCCGCGTCAGCCCCGACCCGGACACCTTCGCCGAGCTGGCGGCCCGCTGGCGGGTCGTGCCGGTCACCCGCCGGCTGCTCGCCGACGCGGAGACCCCGGTCGGCGTCTACCGCAAGCTCGCCGGCGGCCCCGGCACCTTCCTGCTGGAATCCGCCGAGCAGGGCGTCGGCTCGGCCGGCATGGCCTGGTCCCGCTACTCGTTCATCGGGGTGCGCAGCGCGGCCACGCTGACCGAGCGGGACGGCACGGCGCTCTGGACCGGGGCGCCGCCGGCCGGCGTACCGGCCGCCGGTGACCCGGTCACGGTGCTCCGGGAGACCGTCGCCGCCCTGGCCGGCCCGGCCTGGGACCCGGCCAGCGGAATGCCGCCGCTCACCGGCGGCATGGTCGGCTACCTCGGCTACGACCTGGTCCGCCGCTTCGAGCGGCTGCCCGAGCTGACCGAGGACGAGCTGGACGTGCCCGAACTGGGCATGATGCTCGCCACCGACCTGGTGGTGCTCGACCACTACGACGGCTCGGCGATCCTGATCGCCAACGCGGTGCTGCCCCCGCTCGACGCGCCCGGCCGCGAGCCGCTGGTGGCCGCGGCGTACCACCACGCGGTGGGGCGGTTGGACGCGATGACCACGGCGCTGTCCCGACCGATTCCGCCCATGATCTCGACGGTCGCCCGGCCGGGCGTCGGCGACGTGGTGAGCCGGACCCCCGACGGCGGGTACCCGAAGGCGGTGGAGGCGGCGAAGGAGGCGATCCGGGCCGGCGAGTGCTTCCAGATCGTGCTCAGCCAGCGCTTCGAACGGCCGACCCACGCCGACCCGCTCGACGTCTACCGGGTGCTGCGCACCACCAACCCGAGCCCCTACATGTACCTGCTGCGGTTCGACGGGTTCGACATCGTCGGTTCCTCCCCGGAGGCGCACCTGAAGGTGAGCACCGGCCCCGACGGCCGGCGCCGGGCGCTGCTGCACCCGATCGCCGGCACCCGCCCGCGCGGCGGCACCCCGGAGGCCGACGCCCGGCTCGCCGCCGAGCTGCTCGCCGACCCGAAGGAGCGGTCCGAGCACGTCATGCTGGTCGACCTGGGCCGCAACGACCTGGGTCGGGTCTGCCGGCCGGGCACGGTCGAGGTGCCCGAGTTCGCCACCATCGAGCGGTACAGCCACGTCATGCACATCGTCTCCACCGTGGTCGGCGAGCTGCGCGCGGACCGGACCGCGTTCGACGCGCTGGCCGCCACCTTCCCGGCCGGCACCCTCTCCGGCGCGCCCAAGGTGCGGGCCATGGAGATCATCGAGGAGCTGGAGCCGGTCCGGCGCGGCCTCTACGGGGGCACCGTCGGCTACTTCGGCTTCGGCGGCGACCTCGACATGGCCATCGCCATCCGGACCGCGCTGATCCGCGAGGGCCGGGCGTACGTCCAGGCCGGGGCGGGGGTGGTGGCCGATTCCGATCCGGCCGCCGAGGACCAGGAGACCCGGAACAAGGCCGCCGCCGTGCTCGCCGCCATCGCCGCCGCCGAGACGCTCAGGCCGGCCCGATGACCGGGCCCGCCGTCGGGACCACCCCGACCCGGTCACCCGCCGCCCGGGGCCGGCGCGAGCTGACGTACGCCGTGCTGCTGAGCCTGGCCGGCGCGGGCCTGGCGTTCTGGGCGGTGACCCGGACCTGGTCGGTCGAGCTGACCGCGCGGGGATCGCTGCCGGCGGCGCGGCACGCCCGCACCGGCGCGGACCTGCTGCCGTGGGTCTCCGCGCTGGCGCTGGTCGGGCTGGCCGGCGGCGGCGCGGTGCTGGCCACCCGGGGCCGGCTCCGGCGGCTGCTGGGCGCGCTGCTGACCCTGGTCGGGCTGGCCGTGGCGGCCGGCGGCGGCTACGGCCTCGGTGCGGCCGGGGTGAGCCGGCAGTGGCCGGCCCTGGTGCTCGTCGGTGGGCTGCTCGCGGCGGCCGGCGGGGCGCTCACCGCGCTGCGCGGCGCCGGCTGGCCGGCGATGGGCGCCCGCTACGAGCGACCGACCCGGGCGGCGACCCCGGCCGGCGCGGAGCGGCCCGCGGTCGAGCGGGGCACCCGGGACGCCTGGGAGGCGCTCGACCGCGGCGAGGACCCGACGGTCAGCTGACCGGCTGGCCGTCCCGCGCGTCCCGGCGCTCCCGCGCCGCGGCGCGGGCGGCGGCCAGCTCGGCCACCAGCCGGTCCAGCTCGCGGCGCTGGGCGGCCCGGGCCCGGTCGGCGCAGACCGCCTCCCAGGCGTTGCCCCGCGCGGTGCGGACCCGGCCGTCGCCGACCACGGCGCGTTCGAGGGTGTGCACCACGCCCACCGCGAGCGAGGCGACGGTCCGGGAGATGGTGGTGATGCCGGGAGTCTGGTACGGCCCGTTGCTGGTCATTGCTCACCCCGCACGTGATCGATGGCGAAGTACGGCGACGCTGGCGGACGCCTCGTCGAGTCTGCCCGAGGAGGATGCTTCCGGGCTCGCGTTTCGGCGTCGTCACGCACAGGTCAACACTCTGCCGGCCCGTCCGAGCTGGGCAGGGTCGATGGTCCTTGAGCTTGGTCACAGCATCGACGGACGTCGGTTCTGCGGAAGCCGGGCGGCCGTGCTGAGATAGGGCATGGGCGGTGTTCGATGCACAGCGTGGCGCTGCGTGACAACCCGTTCACCAGAAGTCGGTCATCATGCCACAGCCCATTTCGTGAGGAGCGCCATACCCCCGGGACTTGCCGTCAGGCGGCGTTACCTAGCATCGGCCCATGACGCCCGGAGAGGGGAGTCCGTTGGTGACTGCTGAGCATGCGCACGCGGAGGGGGACGACGCCGGGTCGGCGGCGTCCGCAAGCGTGCTCGACGAGATCCTGGCCGGCGTCCGTGAGGACGTGGCCCGGCGACAGGCCGAGGTTCCGCTGGAGCGGATCCGCGAGTTGGCCGCCGCCGCGCCGCCGCCGCTGGACGCGTACGCGGCCCTGCGCCGGCCCGGCGTGGCGGTGATCGCCGAGGTGAAGCGTTCCTCGCCGTCGAAGGGGCGGCTCGCCGAGATCGCCGACCCGGCCGACCTGGCCGGCGAGTACGCGGCCGGCGGCGCCCGGGCGATCAGCGTCCTGACCGAGGGACGCTGGTTCGGCGGCTCGCTGGACGACCTGGCCGCCGTGCGGGCCGCCGTGCAGATCCCGGTGCTCCGCAAGGACTTCGTGGTCTCCAGCTACCAGGTGCACGAGGCCCGCGCGCACGGCGCCGACCTGGTGCTGCTGATCGTCGCCGCGCTGGAACAGAACGTCCTGATGGGGCTGCTGGAGCGGATCGAGTCGCTCGGCATGTGCGCGCTCGTCGAGGTGCACACCGAGGAGGAGGCGGACCGGGCGATGGAGGCCGGCGCGCAGGTGATCGGGGTCAACGCCCGCAACCTGCGTACCCTGGAGGTCGACCGCTCGGTGTTCGAGCGGATCGCGCCCGGCCTGCCGAGCAGCGTCGTCAAGATCGCCGAGTCCGGCGTGCGCGGCCCGCACGACCTGATCCGGTACGCCTCGGCGGGCGCCGACGCGGTCCTGGTCGGGGAGGGCCTGGTCACCCAGAAGAGCCCGCGCGAGGCGGTCGCCGAGCTGGTCAACGCCGGGAACCACCCGGCCACCCCCCGCCCGGTGCGCTGACGCTCCGGCCCGACACGCAGCGAGAGGACCCCGCCATGAGCGCTGACGCCCCGGCCGGCCAGCTTCCCGACGCCGCCGGTCACTTCGGCCGGTTCGGCGGCCGGTTCGTCCCCGAGGCGCTGGTCGCCGCGCTCGACGAGCTGGACGCGGCGTACCGCAAGGCGATGACCGACGAGGAGTTCCTCGCCGAGTTCGAGGCCCTGCTGCGCGACTACGCCGGCACTCCCTCGATGCTCTACGAGGCCCGCCGCTTCTCCGCCGAGGTCGGGGCGCGTGTCCTGCTCAAGCGGGAGGACCTCAACCACACCGGCGCGCACAAGGTGCGCAACGTGCTCGGTCAGGCGCTGCTCACCAAGCGGATGGGCAAGACCCGGGTGATCGCGGAGACGGGCGCCGGCCAGCACGGCGTCGCCACCGCCACCGCGGCCGCCCTGTTCGACCTCGAGTGCGTGGTCTACATGGGCGAGGTCGACACCCGGCGGCAGGCGCTCAACGTGGCCCGGATGCGGATGCTGGGCGCGACCGTGGTCCCGGTCACCACCGGCTCGCGGACGCTGAAGGACGCGATGAACGAGGCGATGCGGGACTGGGTCGCCAACGTCGACGACACCCACTACCTGATCGGCACCGCGGCCGGCCCGCACCCGTTCCCGGAGATGGTCCGGGACTTCGTACGCGGCATCGGCGTGGAGGCGCGCCAGCAGTGCCTCGACCTCACCGGCGGCCTGCCGGACGCGGTCGCGGCCTGCGTGGGCGGCGGCTCCAACGCGCTGGGCATCTTCCACGCCTTTGTCCCCGATGCCGGGGTCCGGCTGTACGGCTTCGAGGCCGGCGGCGAGGGCGTCGAGACCGGCCGGCACGCGGCCAGCATCACCGGCGGCTCCTCCGGGGTGCTGCACGGCACCCGGACGTACGTGTTGCAGGACGCCGACGGCCAGACGATCGAGTCGCACTCGATCTCGGCCGGCCTGGACTACCCGGGCGTCGGTCCCGAGCACGCCTGGCTGCACGACAGCGGCCGGGCGACCTACCAGCCGGTCACCGACGACGAGGCGATGGCCGGGTTCGAGCTGCTCTGCCGCACCGAGGGGATCATCCCGGCGATCGAGAGCGCGCACGCCCTGGCGGGTGCCCGCCGGATCGCCCCGCAGCTCGCCGCCGAGCTGGGCCGGGAGCCGGTCATCGTGGTCAACCTCTCCGGCCGGGGCGACAAGGACGTGCACACCGCCGGCGAGTACTTCGGCATCCTCGACAAGGAGCAGTGAGGCGTGAGCGAGCGAACCCTTCAGCTCGGCAGCCTGGCGGCTCGCGCCGCCGCGGAGCGAAACGAGGCGGTGGCGTGAGCCGGATCGGGGTCGCCTTCGACAAGGCCCGCGCCGACGGGCGGGCCGTCCTGGTCGGCTGCATGCCGGCCGGGTTCCCCACCGTCGAGGGCAGCATCGCCGCGATGAAGGCGATGGTCGAGGCGGGCGTGGACGTCATCGAGGTGGAGATCCCCTACTCCGATCCGGTGATGGACGGCCCGGTCATCCAGCGGGCCAGCGACATCGCGCTCGCCGGCGGCGTACGCACCGCCGACACGCTGCGCATCATCGAGGCGGTCGCCGCGACCGGCGCCCAGGTGGTCACCATGACCTACTGGAACCCGATCGAGCAGTACGGCGTGGACGCGTTCGCCCGCGACCTGGCCGCGGCCGGGGGCACCGGCCTGATCACCCCGGACCTGATCCCCGACGAGGCCGACGAGTGGCTGGCCGCCTCCGACGCGTACGGCCTGGACCGCACCTTCCTGGTCTCCCCGTCCTCCACTGACGCCCGGCTCAGGATGACCGTCGAGCACTGCCGCGGTTTCGTCTACGCCACCGCCGTGATGGGGGTGACCGGTGCCCGGGCGCAGACCTCCCAGGCCGCCCCGATCCTGGTGTCCCGGGTCCGCGAGGTCACCGACCTGCCGGTCGGCGTCGGCCTCGGCGTGGGCACCGGCACGCAGGCCGGCACCGTCGCCGGCTACGCCGACGGCGTGATCGTGGGCAGCGCCCTGGTCCGCTGCGTGCTGGACGCTTCCGACGAGTCCGCCGGCCTGGCCGCCCTGCGCACGCTGAGCGCCGAACTCGCCGACGGCGTCCGCACCCCGGTCCGCTGACGCCTCCACCCGCGGGCGTCACCTCAGCGGCCCCTCCCGGGCGCAGGCCGCTGCTCTGCACGGCCGTCGGCCCGCGCGCAGCCCTCTGATCCGCTCGCACGTTGATCCGTGCGGGGGCCGTTGGCTGGCGTGCAGGTCGGTGGCCCCTGCGCTGATCCGTGTCGGGGCCGTTGTTCGGTGTGTGGGCTGTTGGTTGGCGTGCAGGTCGGTGGTCCGCGCGCAGGTTGATCCGTGCGGGCCGCTGTTCGGTGGGCGCGGGCCGTTGGTTGGCGTATCGCTGCACGGCTCCTTTCGAGTTGAGTCGTTTTCAACATCGCCGAGCACCGGCGCGGCTCGACGCTGTCGCCTTCGGCGGCGCGCCCGCGCTGCTCCGTGCCGTCGATCCCCAGCTCAACGGACGTGTGCGGGGTGGCCGAGCAGGAGACGGCGATGTCGAGCGGCGAAACGGGCGGGGGTGTGAGTCGTTTTTGACATCAGCTCGACAGGCGCTGAAGGGGCACCTGGCTCCCCGCCGTGACCAGCCTCGGGGGTCTCAGCGGTTGCTGGTCGGCAGGTCGCCGGCGAGCCGCTGACCAGGTGGAACCGCCCCGCCGCTCGGCCCCGTCCCGCCGGTCGGGTCCGCCCCGCCGCTCGGCCCCGTCTCGCCGGTCGGGTCCGTCTCGGCGGTTGGCTGCGTCTCGGTGGTGGGCTCCGGCTCGGCGGTGCGGTCGGTCTCGGGGGGTGGCTCGCGGAGCACGCCGGCGCGGCCGGCGAGGGCGTCGGCGAGGGCGGCCCGGGTGGTCGGGGTCAGCGCGGCCGGGAGCGCGTCGGGCGGGTGCCAGGCCAGGTGGCAGCCGCCGGGCGGGGCCACCGGCGGGTGGTCGGTGCGGACCCGGGCCCGGAACACGTGGACCAGCACCTCCGCGGGGACGCCGCAGTGGCCGGCCGGGGGCGGGGGTGCCGCGGCGCCGAGGCGGTAGAGGCCGACGAGGTCGACCAGGTCGACCTCCCAGCCGGTCTCCGCCCGGATCTCCCGGACGGCGGCGGCGAGCGGGCTCTCGTCGCGGCGCGGCCGGCCGCCGGGCAGCGCCCACCGTCGGCCGGCGCCGGACCGGCGGCAGAGCAGCACCCGACCGCCCTGGTCGACGACGACCGCGGCGACCGCCCAACGGAGCGCGCTCATGGACAAAGAGCGTACGGCGGTGCAAACCCCGAGTCATCCGGCTCGCGGAGCCGGCCGGACCGGGGTGCCGCCAAGGGCCCTCGCAGCGGTAGCGTGTGCACCCGTGACCCTCGCCCCGATGACCCCCCTGGCGGCCCTGCCCAGCCCCAGCACCGCCGTCTGGCAGCTCGGACCCGTTCCGGTCCGGGCGTACGCGCTCTGCATCATCCTCGGCATCGTGGTGGCCTGCGTGGTGACCGAGTACCGGCTGCGCCGGCGCGGGGTCGCCCCCGGCGCGGTGCTCGACATCGCGGTCTGGGCGGTGCCGGCCGGCATCATCGGGGCACGCATCTACCACGTGATCACCTCGCCGGAGAAGTACTTCGGCGCGCACGGGGAGCCACTGAAGGCGTTCGCCATCTGGGAGGGCGGCCTGGGCATCTGGGGCGCGGTCGCCGGCGGCGCGATCGGCGCCTGGATCGCGGCCCGGCAGCTGGGCATCCCGCTGTCGGTGGTGGCCGACGCGCTGGCCCCCGGCATGCCGCTGGCGCAGGCGGTCGGCCGGCTCGGCAACTGGTTCAACAACGAGCTCTACGGCGGCCGGACCAGCCTGCCCTGGGGGCTCGAGGTGCACGTGATGGACCCGGACAACCCCGGGCACGCGTTGCGTGACCAGGCCGGCAACCCGGTCCTCCAGCCGGGGCTCTACCACCCCACGTTCCTCTACGAGGCGCTCTGGAACGTCGGCGTCGCCGTCCTGGTCTTCGCCCTCGACCGGAAGCTGCGGCTCGGCCGGGGCCGGGCGTTCGCGCTGTACGTGATGGGCTACACCGCCGGCCGGTTCTGGATCGAGCTGATGCGCACCGACGAGGCCAACCACATCCTCGGCCTGCGGCTCAACGTGTGGACCGCGGTGCTGGTCTTCCTCGGCGCCCTGGTCTACTTCGTGCGGGTCCGTGGGCCCCGCGAGTACCTGATCCCGATCGGCGGCCCCGCGGCTCCGGTCCCGCCCGCCGGTGGCGACGTGTCGCAGCTCGACCTCGCCGCCGCGGAGGCCGGCTCGCGCCCGGCCGTGCCCGAGGGCTACCGGGTGGTGAGCGAGGAGCAGTTCGACGCGTACCGGGAGACCGGGGCCCTGCCCGACGAGGAGCCGGCGGACGCCGACGCGGCCGGCGGGTCGGCGGACGCCGCGGCCGGCACAGCGGACGGGACGGACGGGGCGACCGCCGGCGAACGGGTCGGCGACGGAGACGGCCCGGCGACGCCGGGCGACGGTGACCGGGCCGGCGCCGGCGGTGCCCGCCCCACCGACCGGGACAGCTGAGCGGGGCGACGATGCGTACCGCGGTGGTGGTCGGCGCCGGCCTCGGCGGGCTGGCGGTCGCCGGCGTGCTGGCCCGCTCCGGGTGGCGGGTCACCCTCCTCGAACGCGCCGACCGGGTCCGCCCGGAACCGACCGCCGTGGTGCTCTGGCCCAACGGGGTACGCGCGCTGCGCGCCCTCGGGCTCGGCGCCGGGCTGGACGCGATCGCCACCCCGCTGCCCGACGGCGGGGTACGCCGCCCCGACGGGCACTGGCTGGTGCAGCCCCGCCCCGCCCCGGCCGAGCGGATGCCGGTCGTGGTGCACCGCGAGGACCTGCACGACGCGCTCATCGCCGGGCTCGGCGACCAGGTGGAGCTGCGGACCGGGGTGACGGTGCGGACGGTCCGCGCGACCCCCGGCGAGCGCCCCGCGGTCGGTGACGGGCGGCACACCGTCGAGGCCGACCTGGTCGTCGCCGCCGACGGCACGGACAGCGAGATCCGCCGCCGGCTCGCGCCCGAGGCGCAGGTGGTCAGCTCCGGCTGCGCCGCGTGGCGGGCGGTGATCCCCTGGTACCGGGTGCCCCGGCTGGCCGCCGAGCAACAGGTCGGCGGGGAGGTGCTCGGCGCCGGCTACCGGTTCGTGGCCGCCTCCCTCGGCGAGCGCGGCGCGGCCGGCGGCTCCAGCCGCGGCGGCGTCTACTGGGTGGCCACCGCCGCGGGAGCGCCCCGCCCGGAGCCGCCGGAGACCCAGCTGTCCCTGCTCAAGCGCTGGTACGCGGACTGGCCGGCGCCCATCGCCGAGCTGCTCGACGCCACCGACCCGGCGGACCTGGTGCAGCAGGAGATCCGCGAGCTGCGCCCGCTGCCCCGGGCGTACGGCTTCCCGGCCGGGCCGGGCATGGCGGTGCTGCTCGGCGACGCCGCGCACGCCATGCCACCGCACCTCGGGCAGGGCGCCTGCCTCGCCTTCGAGGACGCGGCCACCCTCGCCGCGCTGCTGCGCGAGTCCCGACTCCCGGACGCGGTCACCGCGTACGACCGGCTGCGCCGGCCCCGCGCGGCGACCATGGTCCGGCAGACCCGCCGGATGTCGGCGGTGCTGCAGACCCGCGGCCGGCTGGCGCTGCGGGCCCGCGACGCCGCGCTCGGCACGATCAGCCCTCGGCTGCGCAGCACCGCCGCCTCCGCCGCGGCCTCCTGGCAGCCACCGACCTGACCCGGCCGACCTGACCCGGGTCGCCTGACCCGGCGGTGCCCGACCCGGCAGGGCCCGACCCGGGAGTTCAGCCGAGCACGGCGGCCGGCTCGGCGATGCAGGCGGTGCCCACCCGGCGGAAACCGACCCGCAGATAGACCCGGGCGATCTCCTCGCTGCCCGCGGAGAGGAAGACCAGGTCGGTGCCGGCCGCGCGGAGCCGGTGGGCGAGGGTGGCGGTGACCGCCGCGCCCAGGCCGCGCCGGCGGGCGGCCGGCAGGGTGGCCACCCCGGCGATCTCCGCGACGTCGTCGACCCGCATCGCCATCCCGCTGGCCAGCGCCCCCTGCTCCGGGGCCTCGGCGAGCACCGAGATCCGCCGGCCGTCGCCGATCCGGACGGCCTCCTCCTCCAGCGCGGCCACGTCGAGGTGGGCGATCGCGGCGTCGCGGTCGGCCGGTCCGGCGTCGCCGCGCGTGGTGCCGCCGTTGGCGAAACCCACCGCCGCGACGGCCCGACGGACCGCCACGTCGGCCGGGAAATTGGGCGCCGCCGGATCGAGGACCCGCACCAGTACGTCGCTGAGCGTGGCCGGATCGGGCAGGTTCGTCGGGTCGAGCACCATCAGCGGCGCCTCCAGCACCGACAGCCCGGCCGAGCGGGCCACCGCGAGCAGGTCCGGGGTGACCTCGTGCACCCACTCGAACGCCTCCGGCAGGCCCAGTTCCCGCTGCCGGGCCCGGACCGCCGTCACGTCCGCGAGCGACGGCGGCTCGGTGGCGTCCAGTCGGGGTCGGGCATAGAACGGCCAACCGTCGCCATCCCGGACGAAGAGCACCAGCGGGCCGTATTCCTCCGCACGGGCCGCATCCCGGGGCACCGCGTCGTAGAACCGCTCCAACCGGTCGAGCACGTCAGCGCGTACGACATCCACCGCGCGAGACTACATGTCCCAGATTCTGGAAGTGTGATCAATCTGAACTGGCCTTGCGCCCAACGCCCTAACGTAGACTCAATAAAACCCCAGAGGGCCGACGTCGTCCCGATCATGATCCAACCTGAGTGACGACAGGAGGCCCGGTGGCCTTTCCGTACCCTCACAGCCCGCAGTCGGCCCCACAGGCCGGGCTCTACGACCCCGCGTACGAGCACGACGCCTGCGGTGTCGCCTTCGTGGCCGACCTGCACGGACGCCGGTCGCACGAGGTCGTCGCGAACGGCCTCGGGGCGCTCTGCCGGCTGGACCACCGGGGCGCCCGCGGCGCGGAGCACAACACCGGTGACGGCGCCGGGATCATGATCCAGGTGCCGGACGGCTTCCTCCGCGCGGTCGTCGACTTCCCCCTGCCGCCCGCCGGGCAGTACGCCACCGGCCTGGTCTTCCTCCCCGACGACGACGCCGCCGAGGCGCGCGCCCGCCGGGTGGTGGAGAAGTACGCGCTGGTCGAGGGGGCCGACATCCTCGGCTGGCGGGAGGTGCCCACCAACCCGGCCGGGCTCGGCGAGACCGCCGTCGCGGTGCTGCCCCGGGTCCGGCAACTGTTCCTGGCCGCGCACCGGCTCACCGACTCGCCGGCCGGCCCGGCCGGCTCGCCGCTGACCGGGCTCGACCTGGACCGGGTGGCGTTCTGCCTGCGCAAGCAGGTCGAGCGGGAGAGCGCCGAGCGGGGCGTGCCGGCGTACTTCCCGTCGCTGTCCGGGCGGACCATGGTCTGGAAGGGCATGCTCACCCCCGACCAGCTTCCCGAGTTCTACCCGGAGTTGACCGACGAGCGGGTGGAAAGCGCCATCGCGCTGGTGCACTCGCGGTTCTCCACCAACACCTTCCCGTCCTGGCCGCTGGCCCACCCGTACCGGTTCATCGCGCACAACGGCGAGATCAACACGATCCGCGGCAACCGCAACTGGATGCAGGCCCGGGAGGCGCTGTTGCGCAGCCCGAGCATCCCCGGCAACATCCGCCGGGTCTTCCCGGTGTGCACCCCGGCGGCGTCCGACTCGGCCAACTTCGACGAGGTCCTCGAGCTGCTGCACCTGGCCGGGCGGAGCCTGCCGCACGCGGTGCTCATGATGATCCCCGAGGCGTGGGAGAACGACCCGCAGATGCGCGCCGACAAGCGTGCCTTCTACCGGTTCCACGCCAGCCTGATGGAGCCGTGGGACGGCCCCGCCTCGGTCGCCTTCACCGACGGCGAGATCGTCGGCGCGGTGCTGGACCGCAACGGGCTGCGCCCGGGCCGCTGGTGGCGTACCGCCGACGGCCTGGTGGTGCTCGGCAGCGAGGCGGGCGTGCTCGACCTCGACCCGGCCGCCGTGGTGGCCAAGGGCCGCCTCCAGCCGGGCAGGATGTTCCTGGTCGACACGGTCAACGGCCGGATCGTCTCCGACGACGAGATCAAGGCCGAGCTGGCCGCCGCCCGGCCGTACGACGAGTGGCTGCACGCCGGCCTGATCGAACTGGACGAGCTGCCGCCGCGCGAGCACATCGTCTACACCCACGACTCGGTGCGCCGCCGGCAGCAGACCTTCGGCTACACCGAGGAGGAGCTGAAGATCCTGCTCGCCCCGATGGCCCGCAACGGCGCGGAGCCGATCGGCTCGATGGGCACCGACACCCCGATCGCCCCGCTGTCCACCCGGCCGAGGCTGCTCTACGACTACTTCCATCAGCTCTTCGCGCAGGTCACCAACCCGCCGCTGGACGCCATCCGGGAGGAGCTGGTGACCAGCCTGGCGTCCACCATCGGGCCGGAGGGCAACCTGCTCGACCCGGGCCCGGCGAGCTGTCGGCAGATCGTGCTGCCCTACCCGGTGATCGACAACGACGAGCTGGCGAAGATCCTCTCCATCGACGAGGACGGCGACCTTCCCGGCTTCAAGGCGGTCCGGGTGTCCGGGCTCTACCGGATCCGCGACGGCGGCGCCGGGATCAAAGCCCGGCTCACCGAGATCTGCCGGCACGTCTCGGAGGCGATCGAGGATGGCGTACGCATCCTGGTCCTCTCCGACCGGGACTCCAACGCCGACCTCGCCCCGATCCCGTCGCTGCTGCTCACCGCCGCGGTCCACCAGCACCTCGTCCGGGAGCAGACGCGGACCCAGGTGGCGCTGATCGTCGAGTCCGGCGACTGCCGCGAGGTGCACCACGCGGCTGTGCTGATCGGCTACGGCGCGGCGGCGGTCAACCCGTACCTGGCCTTCGAGTCGGTCGAGGACATGATCTCCACCGGCCAGCTGGCCGGCGTCGAGCGGGTGAAGGCGGTCCGCAACTACGTCAAGGCGCTCGGCAAGGGCGTCCTGAAGATCATGTCCAAGATGGGCATCTCGACGGTCTCGTCGTACTGCGGCGCGCAGGTCTTCGAGGCGGTCGGCCTGGACACCCGGCTGGTCCAGCGCTACTTCCGGGGCACCCCGAGCACGATCGGCGGGATCGGGCTGGCCGAGATCCACGCCGAGGTGGCCGCCCGGCACGCGCTGGCCTGGCCGGCCCCCGGCGGGCAGGTCACCGACCGGCTGGACGTCGGCGGCGAGTACCAGTGGCGCCGCGAGGGCGAGCTGCACCTGTTCAACCCGGAGACGGTCTTCCTGCTCCAGCACGCCACCCGCAGCCGGCAGTACGACGTCTTCCAGCGGTACACCGCCAAGGTCGACGAGCTGGCCGCCCGGGCCGGCTCGCTGCGCGGCCTGTTCACCCTGCGCACCGGCGTACGCCCGCCGGTGCCGCTGGACGAGGTGGAGCCGGCCGCCGAGATCGTCAAGCGGTTCGCCACGGGCGCCATGTCGTACGGGTCGATCTCGGCGGAGGCGCACGAGACCCTGGCCATCGCGATGAACCGCCTCGGTGGCAAGTCCAACACCGGCGAGGGCGGCGAGGACGTCGACCGGCTGTACGACCCGCGGCGCCGCTCGGCGGTCAAGCAGATCGCCAGCGGCCGGTTCGGCGTGACCAGCGAATACCTGGTCAACGCCGACGACCTGCAGATCAAGATGGCCCAGGGCGCCAAGCCGGGCGAGGGCGGCCAGCTGCCCGGCAACAAGGTCTGGCCGTGGATCGCCCGGACCCGGCACGCCACCCCGGGCGTCGGCCTGATCTCCCCGCCGCCGCACCACGACATCTACTCGATCGAGGACCTGGCCCAGCTCGTCCACGACCTGAAGTGCGTCAACCCGGCCGCCCGGGTGCACGTCAAGCTGGTCAGCGAGGTCGGCGTCGGCACCGTCGCGGCCGGCGTGGCCAAGCTCAAGGCCGACGTCATCCTGATCTCCGGGCACGACGGCGGCACCGGCGCGTCCCCGCTCAACTCGCTCAAGCACGCCGGCACCCCGTGGGAGCTGGGCCTGGCCGAGGCGCAGCAGACGCTGCTGCTGAACAAGCTGCGCGACCGGGTCACCGTGCAGGTCGACGGCCAGCTCAAGACCGGCCGGGACGTGCTGATCGCGGCGCTGCTCGGCGCCGAGGAGTTCGGCTTCGCCACCGCCCCGCTGATCGTCGAGGGCTGCGTGATGATGCGGGTCTGCCACCTGGACACCTGCCCGGTCGGCATCGCCACCCAGAACCCGGTGCTGCGCGAGCGCTTCACCGGCAAGCCGGAGTTCGTGGAGAACTTCTTCCTCTTCCTCGCCGAGGAGGTCCGGGGCTACCTGGCCGAGCTGGGCTTCCGCAGCATCGAGGAGGCGATCGGGCACACCGAGCTGCTCGACGTCACCGAGGCGATCGACCACTGGAAGGGCCACGGCCTGGACCTCGGCCGGGTGCTGCACCTGCCCGAGCTGCCCGAGGGGGCGGCCCGGCGCGGCATCCGCGCCCAGGACCACGGCCTGGAGGCCGCCCTGGACAACCAGCTCATCGCCCTGGCCAAGCCGGCGCTGCGCGACGGCACCCCGGTCCGGCTGGAGGTGGCGGTCCGCAACGAGCACCGCAGCGTCGGCGCGATGCTCGGCGGCGAGGTGACCCGCCGGTTCGGCGGGACGGGCCTGCCCGACGACACCATCGAGTTCCGGCTGCGCGGCACCGCCGGCCAGTCGTTCGGCGCGTTCCTGCCGCGCGGGGTGACCCTGCGCCTGCACGGCGACGCCAACGACTACGTGGGCAAGGGCCTCTCCGGCGGCCGGCTCGTGGTGCGCCCGCACGCCGCCGCGCCGTTCGTCGACGACGCGGCCGGGCCGGGGGAGCGGGCCGAGGACCAGATCATCGCGGGCAACACCATCCTGTACGGGGCGACCGGCGGCGAGGTGTTCCTGCGGGGCCGGGTCGGCGAGCGGTTCGCGGTGCGCAACTCCGGTGCGGTGGCCGTCGTCGAGGGCGTCGGCGACCACGGCTGCGAGTACATGACCGGCGGCACGGTGGTGGTGCTCGGCCCGACCGGCCGTAACTTCGCCGCCGGCATGTCCGGGGGGACCGCCTTCGTGCACGACCTGGACCGCCGGCTGGTCAACACCGAGCTGGTCGACCTGTCGCCGCTGCGCGAGGAGGAGCGGGACCGCCTGCACGAGCTGGTCCAGCGGCACTTCGCCGAGACCGACTCGGCGGTCGCCGAGGCGCTGCTCAAGCGCTGGCCGGAGGCGGTGGAGGAGTTCACCGCCGTGGTGCCCCGGGACTACCGCCGGGTGCTGGAGATCATGCGGGCCGCCGAAGCCGCCGGCCACGACGTCGACGACGCGGTCATGAAACAACTGACGGCGCCGGCTGAGCCGGCCCAACCGGCGCTGCCGGTGCCGCCCGCCCCGCGGGCGGTCGCCCAGGAGGTGGCTCGTGCCTGACCCGAACGGTTTCCTGCGCTACGACCGGCGGCTGCCCGCCCGCCGGCCGGTGCCGGTGCGGATCTCCGACTGGCGGGAGGTGTACCCGCCGGCCGGCGAGGAGCTGATCCGCGAGCAGGCCACCCGCTGCATGGACTGCGGCGTCCCGTTCTGCCACGACGGCTGCCCGCTGGGCAACCGCATCCCGGACTGGAACGACCTGGTCCGTACGGGCAACTGGGACGCGGCGGTGGAGTCGCTGCACGCCACCAACAACTTCCCCGAGTTCACCGGCCGGCTCTGTCCGGCGCCCTGCGAGGCGGCGTGCGTGCTCGGCCTCGGCGGGCAGCAGCCGGTCACCATCAAGCAGGTCGAGGTGGAGATCGCCGACGCGGCGGTGGCCGGCGGCGGGCTGCGGCCCCGGCCGGCGCCGGTCGCCACCGGGCGGTCCGTCGCCGTGGTCGGCTCCGGCCCCGCCGGGCTGGCCGCCGCGCAGCAGCTGGCCCGCGCCGGGCACACCGTCACCGTGTACGAGCGCGACGACGCCCTCGGCGGCCTGCTCCGGTACGGCATCCCCGACTTCAAGCTGGAGAAGCAGCACATCGACCGGCGGCTGGCGCAGCTCGCCGCCGAGGGGGTGCGCTTCCGGACCGGGGTGAACGTCGGCGTGGACGTGACCGCCGATCAGCTGCGCGCCGAGCACGACGCGGTGCTGCTCGCCTGCGGCGCGCTGCAGGGCCGGGACACCCCGGCGACACCGGGCCGAGCGCTGCGCGGCGTACACCAGGCCATGGCGCACCTGGTGGCGGCCAACCGGGTGGTCGCGGCGGCCGGGGCGGGCCGGCCGGCGCTGGCCACCCTGCCGGACGCCACCCCGATCGACGCGGCCGGCAAGCACGTGGTGATCATCGGGGGTGGCGACACGGCGGCGGACTGCCTCGGCGTGGCGCACCGGCAGGGCGCGGCCGGCGTCCACCAGCTGGACCTCTACCCGGAGCCGCCGGCCGAGCGGGACGCCGCCCGCGATCCGTGGCCGACCTGGCCGTGGGTGTTGCGCTCCTACCCGGCGCACGAGGAGGGCGGCGAGCGGGTCTTCGCCGTGGCGGTGCAGGAGTTCGTCGACGACGGCACCGGTCAGGTCCGGGCGGTCCGGATCGCGGAGGTGACGGTGGAGAAGGTCGACGGCCGGCGGGTCGTCACCGTGCTGCCCGGCTCCGAACGTGAACTGCCGGCCGACCTGGTGCTGCTGGCCATCGGCTTCGAGGGCACCGAGGAGCAGCCGCTGCTGACCCAGCTCGGGGTGGCCCGCAACGGCCGGGGCGCGATCGACGCCCAGCCGGACTGGCAGACCGCGACCGACGGGGTCTTCGTCGCCGGTGACATGCACCGCGGCGCGTCGCTGATCGTCTGGGCGATCGCCGAGGGGCGGGCCGCCGCGGCGGCCATCCACGGCTACCTGGGTGGGGTGGGGAGCCTGCCCGCCCCGGTCGACCCGGCGCGGCAGCCGCTCGCGGCCCGCTGACGAGCAGCAGCGACGGCCCGGACCCGCACCCCGGGTCCGGGCCGTTGCTGTGCCGTCGTCCGGCTGGGCCGGGGTGGCCCACCCGGGTTGCGGCAACTCGTGGCTTCCGCTGGACCGGGCGGGCCCAGATCGCCGCAACCCGCCCGGTCGGCTCGGGCCGTCCGGCGGTCCGCGGCGGCCGGCCGGTCCGGTTCGTGCCGACCCGTCCCCGACGCCCGGCCCTGCCGGTGAACCCGCTCACCAACTGTCGTCAGGAGGTTTGACCCTCGCCAGACTTGTGCGCTGGCCGGACCCGTGCGGGTCCGGCTTCGTCGTGTCATCTCTGGACGGGGAAATCCTCATGGCCCTCGGCGCCACGTTCGCCGCGCTGCGCCACCGCAACTACCGGATCTGGGCCGGTGCCGGCTTCGTGTCGGTCATCGGGACCTGGATGCAGGTGCTGGGCGTCAACTGGTACGTCATGTCGGCCACCGGGTCGGCGACCTCCATGGGGCTCACCGTCCTGCTCCAGGCGCTGCCCACCCTGGTGCTCTCCGCCTGGGGCGGCGCGCTGGCCGACCGGGTGCCGGCCAAGCCGCTGCTGATCGCCGCCCAGGCGACCCACGCGGCCCTCGCGGCCGGGCTGGCCGTGGTCGCCGTGACCGGCGCCGGCGGGCTGCCGGCGATCTACGTGATCTCCCTGGTCACCGGGGCGGTCTCGGCGATCGAGGGGCCGGTGGCGGGCCGCTGGTCCTCGACCCTGGTGGACCGGGAGAGCCTCGGCAACGCCCTGGCGCTCGGCTCGCTCACCAACTCCGCCGGCCGGATCCTCGGCATGAGCCTGGGCGCCGTCGTGGTGGCCGCCGTCGGGCCGGCGCTGCTCTTCGCGAGCAACGCCGCCAGCTTCGTCGCGGTCGTCGTCGCCCTGTTCGCCGTACGCGAGGGGGAGCGGCACACCGGCGAGCCGGCGGCGACCGGCCCGGCCCGGGCGGACGGCGGCATCCGGGCCGGCTTCCGCTACCTGCTCGGCCAGCCGGTGGTGCTGGTCGCGCTGGGGCTGTCGTTCGTGCTCGGCAGCCTGGGCCGCAACTACCAGGTGACCATGGCGGCGATGAGCGAGGGCCCGCTGCGGGCCGGCGCCTCCGGCTACGGCCTCCTGTCCACGGTCTTCGCCGTCGGCACGGTGGTCGGCGCGCTGCTCGCCGCCCGCCGCCGTGAGCTGGGCTACGGCATCCTGGTCGGGGCCGGCCTGCTGGCCAGCACCCTGCAGATCGTCGCCGGCCTGGCGCCGGGCCCGGTCAGTTTCGCCGCCGTGATCCTGCCGGTGGCGGCCGCCGCCGTGATCATCGACACCACGGTCGGCACCCGTGCCCAGCTCGACACCGACTACGTCATGCGGGGCCGGGTGCTGGCCGCCGTCGCGGTCACCGGCTCCATCTCCGCCGCCGTCGGCGCGCCCCTGCTCGGCTGGCTCTCCGAACACGCCGGGCCCCGGCAGACCCTCGTACTGGCCGGCACGATCACGGCGGTGGCCACCGCGGTGGCCGGGGTGACCCTGGACCGGCTGCGGGAGCGCCGGCTGGGCCACCGGCTCGCCCTGGTGCTGGCCGCCCCCGCGGTGCGCCGCCCGGTACGCCGGGTCGCCTCGACGGCCGCCCGGGTGGTTTGGCCGGCGGGCGTGGGCCGCGCCGCCGCGCGCCGGGCGTCCGTGCTGCGGCCCGCGGGGCTGTCCGGCGTGGTGCCGGCGGCCGCCGCCGCGCCGCTGGCCGGTCCGTCACCGCTGGCCGGACCCGGTCCGTCCCCGGTGGCCCGTCCCGGCACCGGCCGGCTCCGGTCGAGCCGGGCCGTCCGGGCGGCCCAGGACTGCGCGGCCTGCGCGCCCCATCGGGCTCCGCGCCGGCCCCGGCTGACCGGCGCCGCCCGGAGGGCCGGGCACCAGGAAGGCTGCCCGCACGCCTGAGGCTCCCTGCGGGTGAGCGAGGTCATCCCGGTGTGGGCACGTCAGGGGTCCCGGCGGCGCGAAGATCATCGGCAGGCTGCGGACATGGCCGTCGAGGTACGCCCCCGGCGGGTCCACCGGTGGCTGTGGATCGTCGCGGTGCGGCCGTTCCCGGCCCCGTCGGCCGCCTGACCGGCCGGGGCCCGCCCCGGGCAGGAGCGGATCCCGGCCGGGAGGATCAGCGGCCCAGCAACCGGTGCGCCGCCTGGATCCTCGCCCAGGACCGGGGCTGCGCCGGCGCGAGCGAGGTGCGGGCCGCCGCGGCCACCTCGGGCCGTCCGGCGGTGAACAGCCAGGTGCTGAAGACGTCGTCCAGGTCCCGGCCGGAGAGCTGCTCGGCGAGGGCCTGGAACTGGGCGATGGTGCCGTTGCCGTACGCGTGCCCGGCGGTCCAGGCCGGCAGGATCCGGAAGAACGCCTCGTCGCCGACGGCCAGCCGGATCTGGTGCAGCGCCATCGCGCCCCGGTCGTAGACCGCGTCGTCGAAGACCCGGTCGGCGCCCGGGTCACCGGGGAGGACCTGCCAGAACTCCGCGTCGGCCGGATGGGCCGCATAGGTGAAGTCGAAGAGCTCCTGGGCGGTGCCCTCGCCCTGCTCCTCCGACCAGAGCCATTCGGCGTACGAGGCGAAGCCCTCGTTGAGCCAGATCGCGCTCCAGTCCGCCACCGAGACCGAGTCGCCGAACCACTGGTGCGCGTTCTCGTGCACGACGACGTACGGGTCCGAGCCGCGTCGCCAGAAGCCCGGCCCGTAGACCGGGCGGGTCTGGGTCTCCAGGGCGAAGGTGATGCCGTCGATCGGACCGGCCACGCCGCCCTGCGCCTCGAACGGGTACGGCCCGAACACGCCGCTCTCCCAGTCGATCACCTCGGCGGTGCGTTCGATGCCAGCCCGCGCGGCGCCGTCCCGGTCCCCGAGCGTGGTGCTGTACGCGTTGACCACCGGCTGGCCGTTGGGCGCGGTGTCGGTGACGATGTCGTACTGCCCGATGGCGAGGAACGCCTGATAGGTGGCGCCCGGCTTGGCGCTGCGCCAGCTCCACCGGGTACGGTCGCCGGCCTCGGGCAGCGGGGCCCGCGGCTGCACGCCGTTGCTGATCACCTCGACGCCGGTGGGCACCGAGACGGAGATGTCGAAGGTGGCCTTGTCGAGCGGGTGGTCGTTGCTGGGGAACCACCACCACGCCGACTCCGGCTCGTTGACCGCGAGCGCGCCGTCGGCGGTACGGGTCCAGCCGGTGTAGCCGTTCACCAGGGTCTCCGACGGCTGACCACGACGGTGAGCTGCTGGCCGCGGGTGATCGGCCGGGGCGCGGTGATCACGAGTTCGTGCGCGCCGGCCCGGGCGAAGCCCGCCGACCAGCCGTTGACCCGTACCGACTCGACGTCGAGGGCGAAGTCCAGGTTGAACCGGGACAGGTCCTGGGTGGCGGTGGCCAGGATCGTGGTGGTCCCGCTGAGCCGGTCGGTGGCCGGTTCGTAGCGCAGCCGCAGGTCGTAGTGGCCGACGTCGTAGCCGCCGTTGCCGTAGTCGGGGTAGTAGCTGTCGCCGAGCCCGGCGCTGCCCGGGGTCGGGGCGGCCGTCGGGCGCGTGGGCCGGCCCCAGCCCGGTAGGGCGGCCTGGCCGGGGGCGCCGGTCGCGACCGTGCCGGCGGTGGTGACGGTCAGGGCGGCGATGGCCGCCGCGAGTACGCGTCGCACGAGGTGGACTCCCTCCATCGGGGTGTACGCACCGGGCAACCTAATCGACAGTTGTGAACATGCTGTCTCTCGTCACGGGCCGGACTATTCAATTCGTGCGAATGTTTCGATAGCATTACCGACTAGTAACAAGCCTCGACCCTCTGGCCACGCGCGCGGTCAACGGGCTCCACCACACCTGTCCCGTGGAGGTCCTGTGATGTCCCGTCGCGTCCGTACCGCCCTGGCCGCCCTGATCGCGGCCGTCCTCGGCGTCGTCGTCGTCCCGGGGGTCGCCCAGGCGGCCACCGTCAACTACGTCGCCCTCGGCGACTCGTACTCCTCCGGCGTCGGCGCCGGCCCGTACGACCTCTCCACCTGCCTGCGCAGCCAGAAGTCGTACGCCCCGCTCTGGGCCGCGGCCCACCAGGTCACCAGCTTCCGCTTCCCGGCCTGCGGCGGCGCGGTCACCGCCGACGTGATCAACAATCAGGTCGGCTCGTTGAGCAGCAGCACGACCCTGGTCACCATCACCATCGGTGGCAACGACGCCGGCTTCGCCGACGTCATGACCAGTTGCCGCTTCGGCAGCACCAGCGGTTGCGAGAGTGCGGTCAACGACTCCCGGTCGTTCGCCACCGCGACGCTGCCCGGCCGGCTCGACAGCGCGTACGCGGCGATCCGCAACCGGGCCCCGGCCGCCCGGCTCGTGGTGCTCGGCTACCCGCGGCTGTTCGAGACCGGCTACTGCGGCCTGCTGGCCATGAGCACCTACAAGCGGACCATCCTCAACCAGGCGGCCGACGTGCTCAACGGGGTCATCGCCGACCGGGCCCGCGCGGCGGGCGCCACCTTCGTCGACGCCCGGCCGTTCTTCGCCGGGCACGGCGTCTGCGCGGCCGACCCGTGGATCCACGACATCAGCGGTGTCATCGAGGCCTACCACCCGGACGCCGACGGCTACCGCTACGGCTACCTACCCGCCCTCACCGCAGCCCTCGGCTAACCCCACCCCACCCCACCCCACCCCACCCCACCCCACCCCACCCCACCCCACCCCACCTGCCCCGCCCCCGCGCACCCCGCCCCCGCCTTGCCGATCATGGAGTTGTGGCACCGGACAACAGCCGTCAATGCCGCAAGTTGGGCGCCACAACTCCATGATCGACGCGGGCGGGGGCGCGGGCGGGGGTGGGGGCGGGGGCGGGGGCGGGGGTCAGGAGGGCGGGGTTAGGGGGTGGCGGTGGCGAGGTTGCGGGGGAGGTTGGGCTCGGTGGGTGGGGTGGTTGGTTCGGCGTCCCGGGTCGGGGTCGACTTGGCGGGGACCGCCAGGGCGGCCAGGGCGGCGGCCAGCGAGATGCCGGTGAGCAGCAGGAAGCCCGTGGTGAAGCCGGCCTCCCGGGGCAGACCGCCGGCCTGCGGGTGTGCGGTGATCACGCTGCTGGCCACCGCCGCGCCGAGCGCGCCGCCGATGGTGCGGATGTTGGCGTTCATGCCGGTCGCCACGCCGGTCTGGCCGGCCGGCACGTTGGCCACGATCAGGTTGGCCATCGAGGCGAACGCCAGCCCGATGCCGAGTCCCACCAGGCCGCCGGCCACGCCGATCTCCCAGCGGGTGTCGTGCGCGACGGTCAGCATGGCCGCGGCGAGCACGTTGAACACCGCCCCGGTGGCCAGCTGCGCCTTGGCGCTGAACCGGCTGGCCAGCCGGCCGGCGACGAGCCCGGCGACGAACATGCCGACCAGCATGGGCAGCATCAGCAGCCCGGCCTGGGTGACGCTGGCGCCGAAGCCGTACCCGGCGCTGGGCGGGATCTGCACGAACTGCGGCAGGAAGGCGTAGACGGAGAACATCGAGGCGCCGTAGAGCAGGGCGACCAGGTTGGTCGTCCAGACGGCGGGCAGGCGCATCATCCGCATGTCGATCAGCGGGTTCGCCGAGCGGGTCTCGGTGACCAGCCAGCCGACCAGGATGGCGGCGGCGAGCAGCAGCAGGCCGGTGACCCGGCCCGACGTCCAGCCCCACGCCGCGCCCTTGCTGATCGGCAGCAGCAGCGCCACCAGCCAGCCGGAGAGCAGCAGGGTGCCGAGCCAGTTGATCCGGCCGGGCGTACGGACCGGCGACTCCGGCACGAAACGGTGGGCTGCGAGCGCGGTGAGGCCGACGACGACCATCGGGATCCAGAACAGCCAGCGGTACCCGAGGGTGGCGACGATCGGACCGGCCAGGACGACCCCGAGGCCGCCGCCGGCGGCGACGATCGCCGAGATCGCGGCGACCGCCGAGCTGACCCGCGCGGCGGGGAACTCGTCGCGGATGATCCCGAAGGAGAGCGGGAAGACGGCGCCGCCGATGCCCTGCACGACCCGGGCCGCGATGAGCACGCCGATGCTCGGCGCCACGGCGGCCAACAGGCAGCCCAACGCCAGCGCGGCGAGGGAGACGACCAGGGTCCGCTCCTTGCCGACCATGTCGCCGACCCGGCCGAGGACCGGGGTGAAGATCGAGGCGGAGAGCAGGTACGCGGTCAGCACCCAGGTCACGGTGTTCTGGGAGGTGTGCAGGTCGTGCTGGATGGTGGGCAGCACCGGCGTGATCAGCGACTGGAGCATGGCGAAGAAGCCGGCGCCGGCGGCGAGGACGAGGAAGGTCAACCGGCGCGAGTCGCGCCGGGCGGTTTCGGACACGGAGAAGCTCCCGTTCGGGTACGAGGAAAGGGTCTGGCGGGCGACGGCGCTCCCCGTCGGGGTGCGGCCGGAGTGGCCCGCCGGGGCCGCTCGCGCGGATCCGCCGCGCCGTGCGTGGCGCGGTGGACGAACTGGCGACGGTGGCGGCCCGGGATCGCCGGTGATCAGCGGATAACGGGCATGGTGGGACCTCCTGGGTCCGGTGTCTGGTGCGCCGATCCGTCAGGTGGGACCGGCCGGAATCCGGGGTACGCTATCCGGAGGCAGGGCTCCGGTCAGTTCCGGAGGGGTGCCTCCACTAACGTAGCGGAGGGGTGCCTCCGGTTGCAAGGGAAGAGGGGTGACGCCCGTCATGGCCAGCGCCGACCAGCTCGGAGAGGTCTTCGCGCGCCGCCCGAAGCGAGCCGACGCCCGGCGCAACTACGACGCCCTGATCGCCGCCGCCCGGCAGGTCTTCGGCGACTGCGGCGCCGGCGCGTCGCTGGAGGAGATCGCCCGGCGCGCCGGGGTCGGCATCGGCACCCTCTACCGCAACTTCCCGAGCCGGCGGGACCTGTTCGAGGCGGTCTACGTCGAGGAGGTCCGCGCGCTCAGCGCCTCCGCCGCCGACCTGGCGGACCTGTCCCCGTGGGACGCCCTGGTCGGCTGGCTGCACCGGTTCGTCGCCTACGTCGGCACCAAGCGGGCCCTCGCCGAGGAGCTGGTCCACGACTCCGAGGTGTTCCGTAGCTGCCGCACCGAGATCTACGCCGCGGGCGAGCCGCTGCTGCGCCGCGCCCAGCAGGCCGGGGCGGCCCGGCCGGACGCCAGCTTCGACGACGTGGTCCGGCTGGTCAGCGGAATCATGGCGTACCAGTTCCCGGAGCCGGCCCAGCGCGATCGGGTGCTGGCCATCGCCCTGGACGGGCTGCGCCACCCCGCCGCCCCCCGCTGACCCCGGCCGCTTCGCGGCCGTGCGCCGCTGGCCGCAGCCGTACCCTCGCCGGTCACGTGCGGTCGCACCCCGGCGGCCCGGAAGCGGCGGCACTTCGCTGGTCGCCGTGCGGCCCCGCCGCCGACCCGCGGCCGCCCACCCTCCAGCCTGGATCGTCGCGGCCGGCACGGCGTTGCGCCGACGCGGACAATGGAGCGGTACGCGGCGTGACGCGGAGGTGACCATGCGCGAACCGGCTGCCCGGTCCCGGCCCCGGCCGGCGGGCGAGCGCCTGCCGGCCGGCAGCCTCGACCTGCTCGCCCTGCTGGTCCGGCTGCTGCGGCGACCCCGCCGCGGCGACCGGCGGCTGCCCCTGCTCTGGCTGGTCCACCCGGACGGCAGCGGCGCGCTGGGTGCCCTGCTGCGCCGCTTCGTCGGCCGGGGCGCCGGGCGGCGGGTGCCGCACGCCGTGCTCGACCTGAGCACCCGCCCCGCCAACGACGACGTCCCGGCGGCGCTGCGCGAGCTGCACCGGCAGCTCTCCGTGGAGGCCTTCGGCGCGGCCCGCCTGCGGTTCCGGCACTATCCGCTGGCGGACTGGCTGATGCACCAGAGCCTGGCGGTCGGGTTGGACGCGCAGCAGAGCGGCCGGGCCGCGCTGGTCCGCCGGCTGCGCGACTGGCGGGGCCGGGGCGTCACCGAGGACCCGCAGGTGGGTGGCGACTCCGGGCTGGGCACCGCGCTTCAGGTGCTGCTCTGGCTGCTGCGCCGGGCGATGCCGAGCGTGGTGTTCCGGATCGCGGTCTCCGGCCGGGTGCCGCTGGTCGGTCGGCAGTACCGCTGGTTCATGCGGCAGCAGTATCTCGCCCCCCGGCAGTCGGTGACCTTCCTCGGCTTCGCCGAGCGGCTCACCGCCGGCTGGCGCGACGGCGAGCATCCGGCGCAGGTGGAGAAGCTGCTGCTGCATGCCTTCCTGGAGGACCTGCGGGTGGCGTACCGGCGCCGGTTCTGGCGGCCCGGCGACTGGCGGCGGACCGCCTACCCGGTGCTGCTGCTGGACGGGGTGACCGGCGACGGCGTCGGGCACACCCTGGTCCGGCTGCTCGACGAGGTACGCAACGAGACCGGCCGCAACGACCCGCTGCTGGTGGTGGCGGTGGCCGCCGTCCCGCCGCCGGAACCGGCGGCCGTGCACCCGGTGCGCGAGGCCGAGGAGGCGTACGACGACTGGGCCGAGGCGCTGCCGGAGATCCGCCGGCTGCGCCGGGCCGGCGCCTGGCTCGTCGTGCTGCGCAGCGACGGCGACGACGTCACGTCCCCGCCGGGCATCGCCCCGCCGGCGCTGGTGGCGCCGGACCCGCCGTGGTGGTCCCGGCGATTCCTGCCGGCGGCGGTGGCCCTGCTCCTGCTCGCCGGGCTCGGCCTGTGGGCGCACGAGCGCTGGGCGGCGGACTGCCGTCCCTGGCCCACCGACCAGGTGCGGGTGCGGGTGGTCGCGGGGGAGTGCGTCGGCTACAGCGACACCGCGGGCCAGGTGTTCAACAGCGAACCCGGCCAGCAGCGGCTGCGCGCCGTGCAGCGGCGGATCTTCGCGCAGAACCGGGCCGCGCACGAGGTGTGGCGGCGCAGCGACCGGCGCCGCCCCTACCTGACCCTGGTCTACCTGGGCAGCCTCACCGGCAACCGGACCCGCGCCGACGAGGAGTCGTACGTCTCCGAGCGCGAGGAACTGGAGGGCATGGCGACCGCCCAGTACGCCCTGCTCAAGGAGTCCGCCGCGGCGGACGGCGCGGCGCTGCTGCACATCGTGGTGGCCAACGCCGGCCGGCAGATGCGGCACGCCGGCGAGGCGGTCCGGATGCTCGAAGGGCTGGCCCGTGACGACCCGACCCTGCTCGGCGTGGTCGGGATGGTGGACAGCCGGACCAGCACCGCGGCGGCGCTGCGCGAGCTCAACCGGGTCGGTCTGCCGGTGCTCGCGCCCACCCTGTCGGCCGACCGGATGGACACCAACTCCAGCCTCTACCTGCAGATCTCCGCGCCCAACCAGGACCAGGCCCGGATGCTCGAGGCGTACGCCCGGCAGGTGTTGCGGGTGACCGAGGCGCACGTCTACTGGACCACCGGCGAGGGCAGCTCGCTGGCCGAGGACCTCTACGTGTCCACCCTGGTCGACCGGTTGCGGGAGCGGTTCGGCGCGCGGCTGACCCGGCTCGAGGAGTGGCGTACCGGCCGCCGCCTTGTCCAGGAGTGCGGCTACCGTGGCGTGCTCATCTTCGCCGGCCGCTGGTCGGAGGTCGACGGCTTCCTGCGCGCGCTGCGCGAATGTGGCGCCGATCCGCCCCGGCACCTGCTCGCCGACGACTCGTTCAACCGCTACCTGGCCAATCCGGGGCTGCGGGCCAGCGCGCCCGGCAACCTGCCGGTCACGTACGTGTCGAAGGCGTCCCTGGCCACCTGCGCCGCGCTGCGGGCCGCGCAGGCCCGCCGCGACGACGCCCGGGGCAGCTTCCTCACCTGGATCGGCCGCGACGACCTGCTCGACCCGCCGCGCTGCCGGGACGGCGCCGGCCCGGCGGTGGGCGAGCGGGTGAGCCTCGCCTACGACGCGTCGATGATGCTGGTGCGGGCGCTGGAGAGCCTCGCCGCCCGGCTCCGGCACGCCGACACCGGCCGCCGCTGGCAACCCCGCTCGGTCAACCCGGCCGGGGTGCACGCCGAGGTGCTGCGGCAGAACGCCGCCGGCGGCTACCCGGGGGTGGCCGGCCTGATCCGGTACGCCCCGGACTCCGGCGAGCCGCTGGCCAAGCGGATCGCCCTGCTCACCGTGGCCCGGGTGCCCGACGTCGCCGCCGCGCCGGTCGAGGTCTTCCACTGCGGGGTGGCCGACGGCGGCCCCGACCCCGGCTGCCGCCGTCCCGGCTGACGGCCACGCAGCGGCTCAACTCAGCCGTCGTACGACCCGACCGAATGCCGCCACCAGCAGATCCGTGGTGGCGGTTCGGCCCTGGCCTGAGCCAACCGACCCCTCATCGAGCGCCCGGCCATCCTCGTGCTCCAGACGCCGGGATGGGTGGAGGGCGGCACGGCCTCGGCGTGTTCGTCGCGGAGCGCCCCGAGTCGCGGTGACCCGGAGAATTCGAGATCTTGGAAGCGGAGGGCCCTCCTGGGGGCCGTTCCCTTCCAAGATCTGCGGGTGAGTCGCAACGGGGAGCGGGATGGGGCGGGACCGCGGGCGTCGCGTGGCGGCCGGCGGCTCCCCTTGGGGGAACCGCCGGCCGCTCGCCGTCTGATCAGCTGTGCGCGTTGCTGGGACGGCCCCACGGGCCGGTGATCGCGAAGACGTAGCCCGGCGACTGGATGTTGGCGAACAGGATCTTCCCGTCCGGGCTGAACGTCGGGCCGGTGAACTCGCTGTCGTTGAGTTCGTTGCGGGCCAGCGGGTACGCCTTGCCCTGCTCGGTCACGCCGACCAGGTGCGACACGCCCTCGCCGTCCTCGGCCAGGATCACCCCGCCGTACGGCGACACGGTGATGTTGTCCGGGCCGTCGAAGTTGCCGTGGTCGGCGTCCGGGTCGGTGTTCACCCCGAAGATGGTCTTCAGCGTCACCGTCTCGGTGCGCGGGTCGTAGAACCAGACCTGGCCGTCGTGCTCGTGGACGCTGCCGTCGTCGTGCCGGGCGAAGCTGGCCACGAAGTACGCCCCGCCGTCGGCCCACCAGGCGCCCTCCAGCTTGCGGCTGCGGGTCACCTGCCCGTCGGTGAACTGCTTGCGCACCGAGACGGTGCGCGCGTCCCGGTCGGGCACGTCCACCCACTCCACCTGGTACCGGGTGCCCGGGGTGGTGGCCTCGGACAGGTCCGCGACGTGCTGGCTGCCGCGCCGGCAGCGCATCGCCTGGAGGCTGCCCGCGGTGTCGCCGTCGGGCCGCTCGGCCAGGGCGCGCAGCGCGCCCTTGCCGCCCTGGAAACCGGCCGGCGGGGTCCACCGGAAGTAGAGGCCGGTCGGGCCGCCGGCGTCCTCGGTCAGGTAGACCGCGTGGGTGTACGGGTCGACCGCCACCGCCTCGTGCGAGTAGCGGCCGAGGAACTTCAGCGGCACCGGGTTCTGGTTGGCGGACCGGTCGTGCGGGTCCACCTCGAAGACGTACCCGTGGTCCTTCAGGTAGCTGCCGCCGGCCCGCTGCTCGGTCTCCTCGCAGGTCAGCCAGGTGCCCCACGGGGTGATGCCGCCCGCGCAGTTGTTGTGCGTGCCGGCCACGCTGACGTACTCGCGCAGCCGCCGGCCCTGCCCGTCCACCTCGATGGTGGTGGTGCCGCCGCGGGCGCCCGGGTCGTAGGTCAGCCCGGCCAGCGCCGGCACCGGGTACGGCTCGCTGCCGCCGATCTCGTGGTTGTTCACCAGCACCGAGCCGTGCGGGCCGCGGAAGCAGCCGGTGCCGTCGGCGTCGCTCGGGGTCGCCTGCCCCGATTCGAGCAGGGTCACGCCCGCCTGGGCCACGATGCTGTACGAGAAGCCGGGCGGCAGGGCCAGCAGGCCGGCCGGGTCCGGTACCAGGTCGCCGTAGCCGACCGCCGGGCGGACCGCGGCGCGCGCCGCAGCCGGCCCCGCGATCGCGTCCAGGCTGCCGGCCACCACGATGCCGAGGCCGCCGGCGGCACCGCCGCGCAGCACCGCGCGGCGGGAGATGGGGGAGGAGGTCACGTCCTTGCCTTCCTGTTCGCTTGCCTGTGCTGAGCAGGCAAGCCGGGCCGGGCCAACGGCGTCCGGCGGGAACGGCCGCCGTTGGGTGAACAGTGGGCCAACGCTGCGTGCGGGCGCGTACTGTGCCGGGCCGGCGGGCGTCCGTTAGGGTTCCCCTCGATCGACAAGCGCGACGGCGTCGGAGGGCGGAGGCGTGGGCAGGCTCGCGACGGCGTACGGGCAGGCGCTGGCCCTGCACCGGCAGGCCGTGCGCCGCTGGGAGGCCGCCCGACGGCTGGTCACGGGCGCCGCGCCGGTGGCGCCCGGCAGCCCCGAGCTGGTGGCCCGGCTGGCCCGGCTCGGCGCCGACCTGGCCGCCGCCGAGCCCGCCACCGCCCGGCCCGCCGCCATCCCGGTGCCGGTACGGGTCGGCGAGGCGACCACCTTCGACGGTGGCTTCCCGGTGCTGGTGCCGCTGGGCGGCGGCACCCACCTGGCGGTCGACGCCGACGCCCGCGACCCGCGCGTCGGCGAGCTGCTGCGGGCCGTGGTGACCCGGCTGCTCGCCGCCGCGCCGCCCGGCACGGTCCGGGTCGCCGGCATCGACCCGGCCGCGTTCGGCGCCGCCTTCCTGCCGCTGCGCCCGCTGCTGGACGCCGGTGCGCTCGCCCCCACCGCCACCACCGTCACCGAGATGGCCGCCCTGCTCGACGAGGCGGAGCGGCACGCCCGCGCCGCCCAGCAGGCCGTCCGGGACGACCAGGAACTGCTGCTCGTGGTCGCCGCGTCGGCGCCGCCGCCGCGCGAGCTGGCCCGGCTCGCCGCGCTCACCCACGCCGGGCCGGCCGCCGCCGTCTGCGTGCTGCTCGCCGGGTACCCGGCCGCCGGACCGGCCGACGCGCCGCCGCCCCTGGGCGCCACCACCCAGCTGCGGCTGGGCGAGCGGTACGCGCGGGTCGGCGACCCGCCCGGCGCGCCGTTCAGCGTGGACGGCACCGGCCTGGCCGCCCCGGTGGTGTTCGACGGCGACCCGTCACACGCCACCGTCACGGCGCTGGCCCGCCGGCTCGCGGCGGCCACCCGGGCGGCCGAGGCGGTCACCTTCGCCGACCTGCTGCCGGCGCGGCGCTGGGCCGAGTCGTCCGGCCCAGGGCTGCGTACCGTGCTCGGCCGGGCGGTGCGGCTGCCGGGGCCCGGCGGCCCGGCGGTGGCGGCACCGGGGGCCGGCCGGGAACCGGTCGTCGTGGCCTTCGACGACGCCACCCCGCACTGGCTGGTCGGCGGGCGTACCGGCGCCGGCAAGACGGTGCTGCTGCTCGACGTGCTCTACGGGCTGGCCGCCCGCTACGCCCCCACCGAGCTGCAACTGTTCCTGCTCGACTTCAAGGAGGGGGTCAGCTTCGCCGAGTTCGTGCCGACCGGGCACGACCCGTCCTGGCTGCCGCACGCCCGGGCGGTCGGCATCGAGTCCGACCGCGAGTACGGCGTGGCCGTGCTGCGCGAGCTTCGCGACGAGCTGACCCGGCGGGCCGACCTGCTCAAGCGGCTCGGTGTCAGCAAGCTCGCGGACCTGCCCGCCGCGCACCGGCCACCCCGGATCGTCACCGTGATCGACGAGTTCCAGGTGCTCGTCGCCGGCCACGACGCGCTCGCCCGGCAGGCCGTCGACCTGCTCGAGGAGGTGGCCCGCAAGGGCCGCTCGTACGGCCTGCACCTGGTGCTGGCGAGCCAGAGCACCACCGGCATCGAGGCGCTCTACGGCCGCGCCGAGGCGATCTTCGGCCAGTTCCCGCTGCGGGTGGCGCTGCCCGGCGGGGCGGCCGTGCTGGACCCGACCGGCGACCCGGCCGGGGCGCTGCCGATCGGCACCGCCGTGGTCAACACCGCCGGTGGCGCGGCCGGCGCGAACACCCGGGTCCGGTTCCCCGACGCGCACGCCGCCGCGGCCGACCTCGCCGCGCTGCGGCACGAGCTGTTCCAGGCCCGCCCGGCCGGCTCGGTGCCACCAACGGTCTTCCGGGGGTACGAGTCGCCCCGGCTCGCCGACGACCCCGCCTGGGCGGCGCTGCGCCCGGACGCCGGGGCGCCGCTGGCCCTGGTGGGCCGGACCGTGGACGTGGCCGGCAGCCCCGCCGGGTTCCGGCTGGACGCCACCCCCGGCCGGCACCTCGCCGTGGTGGGCACCGCCGCGACCGGCGCGCAGGTGCTCCGCTCGGCCACCCTCGGCCTGGCCCGCCAGCACGCCCCGAACACGGCGCGCTTCCTGTTCGCGCCGCTGGCGCCGGGCACCGCCGACACCGCCGACGACCTGGCGATGACCCTGGCCGCGGCCGGTCACCCGGTCCGCCGGCTGGACGCCGCGGCGCTCCGCGCCCAGCTCGCCGAGCTGTCCGGCCCCCCGGCCGCGCCCGCCGGCGACCCGGCCGGGACCCGGACCTACCTGGTGGTGTTCGGGGTGGACGCCGCCGCGGGTGTGCTGGCCGCCGGTGACCCGGTGACCTTCCGGACCGGGCACGACGACCTGCGGGCCGTGCTGCGCGACGGGCCGGCGCACGGCGTGCACCTGCTCGGCTGGTGGCGCGGGCTGCGCCGGCTCGGCGAGGACCTGGGCGGCAGCCAGCACCGCGACGACGTGGCCTGCCTGGTCGCGCTGAACGTGCCCGGCGCCGACCTCGGACTCCACCTCGGCGTGCACGATCTCGCGTACGCGCACCGGGACGGGCGGGCGCTGCTGGTCGACCGGCACGACCAGCGCACCGCCCTGATCGTGCCGTTCACCGGGGACGGGGACGAGCGGTGAGCTACCCGGAGTACGCGGCCCTGGCCCGGGAGCTGGCCGCCCGGCAGCGCGGCGGGGAACAGGCGATCGCCGCCGAGGCGGAGCAGCGGCGCACCCTGCGGGCCGGCCTCGACCAGCTCGGCCACCGGCTCGCCGCCCAGGGCCAGCGCCTCGACCAGCTCGGCCGGGCCATCGGGGTGGCCCCGCCGCCGACTGGCGCGCCGGAGCCGGTGGACCGGCCCGCCCCGGTGGCCGCCCCGCCCGCGGGGTCGGCCGGCGCGCCCGGGCTCCCCGCCGAACCGCCCGTGACCGGGGCGGGGGCGACCGGCGGCGCAGCCGCCGGGCCGGGGCGGCCGGGGGTCGGGGCGTACCCCCAGGGGTCGGTGCCCGGGCCGCGGGCGGGTGACGCGGCGACGGAGCTGATGGCGGCCCGGCAGCTCGCCGACGAGGCCGACCGGTACGGCCAGCAGGCCGAGGCCCTGGCCCACCGGCCCGTGCTGCTGCCCACCTGGTCGCCGCTCGGCCGGGCCGTCGGGGTGTACGTCGCCTGCGCGCTGACCGGCTCGGTGCTGATGCTCGCCACCCTGGTCGGCTCGCCGCTGCCGGTGAGCGGGCTGGACCTGGTGGCCGCCGGCGCGTGCGCCGGGGTGCCGCTGCTGTCCTTCCTCATCGGACAGCTCGTGCTGGCCCGGTGGGGCCGGCCGGTGCTCGGCGGTGACCCCCCGCCGGCGCGGTACGTGCCGCTCGGTTTCGTCCTCTGTGCCCTGCTCTCCTCCGGCCTGTTCTGCCTCTACCTGGTGGCCTTCCGCGTGTTGGGCTGACCCGTGCCGGTCCGCTCGTGTCGAGGGGCCGCCGACCGGCTCGCGTAGGCTGCGGGGCAGGCGAGCAGGGGAGGGCCCGTGAGCGCGGCGCAGATCATCACGCGGCTGGCGGCGGCCGCCCAGAAGCTGGACGAGGCGAAGGCCAAGGCCGCCGCGGCGGCGCAGGATGCCGCCGAGGCGCGGGCGCTGGTCGCCGGGGCCCTGGAAGGGGTGGCGGCCGGCCCGCTGATCGGCGTCATCGACGCCTACCGGCAGGCGCTCGCGCAGGCCGCGCAGGGCGGCGAGCCGGCCCGCCAGCATCTCCAGGAGACCATCGCCCGGGTGCGCGCGCTGGGCAGCTGACCGGCCGGGCGCCGGCCACGCGCCCGGCGACCGGCAGACAACAATCCGACACCCGTGCGGTCGGACCTGCCGCGACGCGCCACCCGGAGGGGAACGTGGTGGCGGCACACATTCGCGGACGGTAATGTGCTGCGTCGTCGAAACCGCCGTCCGCTGTTCGGCCCGCTGTCGCGATCGCATCCTCCCGACGGGGCGGCCTGCCGTCTGTCGGATCCACCGTTCCCGCACCACGCCCGCCGCACCGCGCAAGCGGTACGAGAGGAGCCGCAGTGTCCACAGAGGACGCGCCGCAGCACCGGCCGCCGGATGTGCCGGACACCGGCGAACCGGAGACCCCCGGGTGGGAGAGGCGGTTCGCCGACCGTCCGCTCGGCTATCCCAACGCGCTGGTCTGGCTGCGCGCCGGCATGCTGCGGGACTGGCGCGGGGTGCTCGGCGCGTTCGTGGCCACCTGGTTCTACGTGCCGCTGGCCCTGCTCGCCGCCGTCTGGCTCGGCATCGCGGGCGGCCTGGCGGGGCTCTTCGTCGGCGGTGGCCAGGCCGGCGACCAGGTGCCGGCGGTGCTGCGCGACGCGCCGCTGGTCGGTCCGCTGCTCGACGCCTTCCTCACCCGCTCGGGCGGGCTGACCGGCGGTTTCCTCTGCTTCCTGCTGGGCTTCCTGGTCGGTTTCCTGGCCGTGCTGGTGCTGCCCTGGCGCGGCGCGTTCGACGAGCCGGCCAACCTGCTGACCGGGCTGGCCGGGGTGGTGCTGGCCGCCGCGCTGGTCGGCCTCCTCTACACCCTGGCCCGGGTGGTCCTCGAGCCGCGGTTCCTGGCCGTGTCCGGCGCCCGCCGGCTCAGCCGCCGGGAGGCCGACCGGCTGCGACCCCTCCTCGCGGACTGCGCCCGCCGGCTCGACCTGCCCAACGTGCCCCGCCTGCTGATCGAGGACGACCCGGTGCTGACCAATGCCCGGGCGTACGCCCGGCACGTGGTGGTGAGCACCGCCCTGCTCGACGAACCGGACGAGAACATCGCGGCGCTGCTCAGCCACGAACTGGTGCACTGGCGGACCGGAGACGAGGTGACCGGCGCGTTCATCCGGGGGGTCGGGCTGCCGCTGGTGCTGGTGCACGCGATCCCCAGCTGGCTGATGCGGCGGTTCCCGCATCCGGCCACCGACTTCGTGGTCTTCCTGGTCTTCTGGCCGGTCCTGGTGACCATGCGGTTCCTGGTGTTGCCCGCCCACCGGCGCGACGTCCGGGCGGCCGAGTACCGCGCCGACGAGGGCGCCGTGCTCGCCGGCCACGCCACCGGCATGCGGGCCCTGCTGGAGCGGCGCCGCTCCTTCGAGACCGGACGCAGCGGCTGGGACGAGGCGGTCTGTGCCACCCACCCCCCGGCCGAGCTGCGCCTGGACCGGCTGGAGCAGCTGACCGGCCCGGACGCGGCCGGCGAGGCGGCGGCCGACGACGCCGCGGCCCGACGCCGCGAGCTGTTCGGGGCGCCGGCGTCGCCGGGACCGCGGCGGGCCTGGCTGGTGGCGGCGGCGCTCGTGGTGGTGAGCTGCCTCGGCGGTGGCGCGCTCACGGCCGCCCAGTGGGTGTTCTACCGGCCGGAAGCGGCGGTCGACGGCTACTTCGACGCCCTCGGCGACCGTGATGCCCGGGACGCCCTGGGGTTGCTGACCGAGGACGCCCGCGCGGGGGTCGGCGACGAGGAACAGCTGGCCCGGATGGTCGGGGCGAAGGACTACCAGCCACCGACCGACGTCCGGGTGACCGCGGTCGAGCGCGACGGCGACGAGGCGACCGCCACGGTCTCCTATGTCCTGGCCGGCACGCGGGCGACCGCGGAACTGCGGCTGCGCCGCGACGACCGGGCCACCCTCGGGTTGTTCCACCGCTGGCGGGTCGCCGCCGCGCCGGCCCGGCTCTCCGTGCCGGGCGGACCGGCCGGGCTGACCGTCGGCGGGGTGCCGGCGGTCGTCGGCCCGGAGGACGGCGGAGTGGCGCTGCTGCCCGGGAGCTACTCGGTCGCCGGCCCGCGTAACGCGCTGACCGAGATCCCGCCGCAGGTCGTCCTGGCGCTGCCCGGTGCGGAGCAGGTGGCCGGCGCGGACCTGCTGCGGCCGACCCTCGCGCCGGGCGCGCAGGCGGCCGCCGAGGAGGGCGTGCGGACCTGGCTGGACGGCTGCGCCGCGCAGCGGGTGGCCAACCCGACCGGCTGCCCCTTCACGTACTACAGCGGCAGCACCGTGAAGCGGATCGCCTGGAAGATCGAGAAGGTGCCGGAGCTCCAGGTCGAGCTCTCCGACGAGGGCGGTGCGCCGGTGGCCGTGGTATCCACGGTGGACGGCGGGCAGGGCTCGGCCCGGGCGACCGGGGTGGAGGAGGACTACTTCACCAGCAACCGCCCCTTCGCCGAGACGGTGACCTTCCGGGTCCGGGGCGTGCTGACCCTGGTGGACGGAAAGCCGACGTTCCGTCCGGACGCCGGATGACCGAGGAGAGGAGACCGGTGACCGGATCGTCGCCCCGCCCCGGAGAGCCGGTCCGCCTGCTGCTGGCGCCCCGCGCCGGCCGCCCGCCGACGGTGCCGCTGCTGGCCTGGCTGCACCGCCGCCCGGAGTTCCGCGCGGCGGTACGGGACGCGGGGGCGGGCCGGGGCGGCCGCCCGGGGTTCAGCGATGCGGTGATCATCGCGGTGGTGGCCCAGGGCCTGCTGCCGGGGCTGTTCAACCTGCTCCAGTCCTGGGTCGACCAGCAGCGCACCGAGGTCAGCGTGCGCCTGCGGGTGGGCGACGCCGAGGTGGAGCTGCAGGTCAACGGCCGCACCGATGCCGGGAAGCTGCTGGAGCAGGCGACCCGCGCGCTGCCCCGGGCCGGCCAGGACGGGGACGACCCGCCCGCCTGACCACCCGCCGGGGCCCGGGGGCCCGCGGTGCCGCGGTGCCGGGGGCGCGCCGGGCGCCGTGCCGATTCGCCGGTTTGTGCCTCCCGTGCGACAACGGGTTACCAGCGCGTAACTTTTCATTGACGTGTGTGAAATCGGACACGCATCATCGTTCCCACGATCGATCGGATCCCACCCGTCCCCTCCCGGCCAACCCGGGTGCCTCCCCTCGGAGGTGCAGCCATGCTGCTCCGAACGATCCTCGCCGCCACCACCGCCGTCACCGCCCTGCTGGTCCCGGCCGCTGCCGCCCAGGCCGCGTCGCCCCAGCGCACCGCCGCCGCCACGACCGCCGCCCCCGCCGCGGCCGATCCCGCCGACCTGCCGCTCGCCGCGGCCGGCGCCAATCCGGTCGTCGTGGTCGGCGGCCTGATCGGGGTCTCCATCGCGTACGAGCCGATCGCCGCCCGGCTGCGCGCCGACGGCTACCGGGTGTCGATCTACCAGTTGCCGAACCTCGGCTTCGGCGACATCCGCGAGTCCGCCCGCGCCCTGTCGTCCTACCTGGACCAGGTCCGGGCCGCCACCGGGGCCGCCAAGGTGGACCTGGTGACCCACTCGGAGGGCGGCCTGGTCAGCCGCTGGTACATCAAGTTCCTCGGCGGCGCCGACAAGGTCGACCGCTACATCAGCCTGGGCAGCCCGCAGCGGGGCACCTACGTCGCCAACATCATCAACTTCCTCGGCCTGGGCAGCTGCGTCGGCATCGTCGCCTGCCAGCAGATGAGTGCCGGGTCGTCGTTCCTGGCCGAGCTGAACGCCGGCGACGACACCCCGGGCGCGGTCCGCTGGACCACCGTGCGGACGTGGCAGGACGAACTGGTGCTGCCGATCAACAACGCCACCCTCCTCGACGGCGCGACCAACGTGCTGGTGCAGGGCTGGTGCCCGCTGCGGGTCGTCGGCCACCTCGGCCTGGTCCTCGACGGCACCACGTACTCGATCGTCCGGCAGGCGCTCGCCGGCGCCGCGATCCGTCCCAACTGCTTCGCCCTCTGATCGATCCCGGACCGGCGGGCGGCCCGCGTACGTCCGCCGGTCCGCCGGTCCGCCGGTCCGGCGGGTCGGCGGTCCGGCCGGTCGAGCTGGCGCGGGGCAGTTGGGCCGGCGGCGGGGCAGTTGGGCCGAGCGACCCCGGGGGCGGCGCGCGCCGTGCGACGCTGTGCCGGAGGCGGGACGGACGTGAAGGGGGTGCCCATGGCCGCGACGCCGCAGGTCGACTTCGCGCTCGACACCTACGAGTGCATCGTGCTCTATCCGGGGCCGTCCGGGCGGGCGCTGCCCGAGGAGACCGTGCAGCGGCTGCAGGCCGAGCATCTGCACCACATGCAGGCGCTGCAACGGCGCGGCTTCATCCTGGTCGACGGCTCAGTCGACGGGCCGGCCCGGGAGCCGGACCCGCCGATCGGCTTCGGCCTGGCCCGCACCGGCTCGGTGGACGACGTCCGCAGCGTGATGGAGGCCGACCCGGCCGTGCAGGCCGGGCTCTACCGGGTGGACGTGCTGACCTTCCTCTGCCCGGCCGGCTCGCTGGAGTTCCCGCTGGCGGCGAAGCAACGCTGAGCGCCGGCCCGCCCACGGCCCGCTGGCCCGGCCCGGCCCGCTCGGCCCGCTCGGCCCGCCGGCTCGACAGCCGGCCGGCCCGTCCGCGCCGCCGGACCCGGCCTCCCGGGCCGCGGGCGACCATCGGGAGCACCCGGCCGGGGACCTGACGGCGGGCGGTACGATTTCCGCCGCGCGGTCGCCGATGCCCGCCACCCACACGACGTTCCGGTGCGGTTGTTCACCGCCCACCGCGCGCGAGTCGCGCGTCGTCGGACAACTGTTCCGCAGTCCGAAAGGGGTCGGCCGCCGGGTCGATCCGGAGGAGAGACTAGCCTGATGGGCGTGACACGCCGCGCGAAGATCGTCTGCACCCTCGGTCCCGCCACCTCGTCCCCGGAGCGCATCCGGGGCCTGGTCGAGGCGGGCATGAACGTAGCGAGGCTCAACTTCAGCCACGGCAGTCACGCCGACCACGAGGCGGTGTACCGGCTGGTGCGCGAGGCGGCCGACGCCGCCGGGCAGCCGGTGGCGGTGCTCGCCGACCTGCAGGGCCCCAAGATCCGTCTCGGCCGGTTCGCCGACGGCCCGCACGAGTGGCGTACCGGCGACTCCGTGGTGATCACCGGCGACGACATCCTGGGCAGCAAGGAGCGGGTCTCCTGCACCTACCGGAAGCTGCCGCAGGAGGTGAAGCCGGGTGACCGGCTGCTGATCGACGACGGCCGGGTCGCCGTCGAGGTCAGCGACGTCACCGGCAACGACATCCGGGTCCTGGTCACCGAGGGCGGCCCGGTCTCCAACAACAAGGGCGTCTCGCTGCCGAACGTGGCGGTCAGCGTCCCGGCGATGTCGGACAAGGACGCCGAGGACCTGCGCTTCGCCCTCGGCCTGGGAGTGGACCTGATCGCCCTGTCCTTCGTCCGCTCGGCCGAAGACATCAAGCTGGTGCACTCGATCATGGCCGAGGAGGGCGTGCAGCGCCCGGTGCTGGCCAAGGTCGAGAAGCCCGAGGCGGTCGACCACCTGGAGGCGATCGTGCTCGCCTTCGACGGGGTCATGGTCGCCCGCGGCGACCTCGGCGTCGAGCTGCCGCTGGACCAGGTGCCGCTGGTGCAGAAGCGCGCCGTGCAACTGTGCCGGGAGAACGCCAAGCCGGTCATCGTGGCCACCCAGATGCTCGACTCGATGATCGAGAACTCGCGGCCGACCCGCGCCGAGGCCTCCGACGTGGCCAACGCGGTGCTCGACGGCGCCGATGCCCTGATGCTCTCCGGCGAGACCAGCGTCGGCAAGTACCCGGTGCTCACCGTCAGCACCATGGCGAAGATCATCCAGACCACCGAGTCCGGCTCGATCGGCGTGCCCCGGCTGCAGCACGACCCGCGTACGCACGGCGGCGCGCTCACCGTCGCCGCCTCCTCGATCGCCCGGGCCATCGGCGCGAAGGCCATGGTCGCCTTCTCGCAGACCGGTGACACCGTCAAGCGGCTCGCCCGGCTGCACTGCGACCTGCCGCTGCTGGCCTTCACCCCGGTGCCCGAGGTGCGTAGCCAGCTCGCTCTCTCCTGGGGCGTGGAGACGTTCCTGATGCCGTTCGTCGAGCACACCGACGACATGTTCCGCCAGGTCGACCAGGCGCTGCTCGGGCTGAACCGGGCCAACCCCGGTGACTACGTGGTGATCGTGGCGGGCAGCCCGCCCGGCACCCCCGGCTCCACCAACACGCTGCGCGTGCACCAGCTCGGCTCGCTGGTCGACGCCGCCTCGGCGCGGGCGCTGCAGTGAGCGCGGGCAGCCGGCCGGCCGGGCGGGCCGCGCGCCCGCGACCCGGGGTGGCGCGGTGAGCGAACGCCGGGTGGCGACCGGCCAGGCCGCGGTCGACCAGCTGCTGGAGGTGCTGGACCTCGCGAACACCGGCGAGATGACCTTCCGGGGGATGAGCCCCCCGGTCGGTCCGCAGCGGGTGTACGGCGGTCAGGTCGCCGGCCAGGCCCTGGTCGCCGCCGGGCGGACCGTCGAGCCGGAGCGCTTCGTGCACTCGCTGCACGGCTACTTCGTCCGCCCCGGCGACCCCACCGAGCCGATCGAGTACCAGGTGGAGAACGTCCGGGACGGCCGCTCCTTCTCGGTGCGCCGCTCGGTCGCCCTCCAGCACGACAAGCCGATCTTCTTCATGTCGGCCTCGTTCCAGCGGCAGGAGGAGGGGCTGGACCACCACGCGCCGGTGCCGCCGGACGTGCCGGCCCCGGACGAGGTCCCCACCATGGCCGACCGGCTCGCCCGCTATCCGGAGCGGCTCGGCATCTGGGGCCAGATCCCGCGCCCGATCGACGTGCGCTACGTCGGCGAGCCCGGCTGGGTACGCCCCGGCGACCGGCCCGCCGAGCCGCACCAGCGGGTCTGGATGCGCCTCGACGGCAAGCTGCCCGACGATCCGCTGCTGCACGCCTGCGCCCTGGCGTACGCCTCCGACCTCACCCTGCTCGACTCGGTGCTGTCGGTGCACGGCGAGGTCTGGGGCCCCGGCGGCGTGGTCGGCGCGAGCCTGGACCACGCGCTCTGGTTCCACCGGTCCTTCCGCGCCGACGAGTGGTTCCTCTACGACTGCTGGAGCCCGTCCGCCTCCGGCGCGCGTGGCCTGGCCACCGGCCGGATGTTCACCACCGACGGCCGGCACATCGCCAGCGCCGTGCAGGAAGGGCTGCTGCGCCGGGTGGGCGCCTGACCGCCCGGCCCGGTCGGGCCGTGGCCGTTCGGTCGAGGGCCGCGGCACCGGCCGGACGATCAGCCGACTAACCTGTCCGGCATGCGTCTCTCCGCCCGGGTCGACTACGCCCTCCGCGCGGCTGCCGAGCTGGCCTCGACGGCCGAGGGGGCGGCGACCGGACGACGCCGACCGGTGACGGCCGAGCAGATCGCCCGCGCCCAGGACATCCCGCCGAAGTTCCTCGAGAGCATCCTGTTGCAGCTGCGCCGCGGCGGGATCGTGCACGCGCAGCGCGGCCCCGAGGGCGGCTACTGGCTGGCCCGGCCGGCGGCGGAGATCTCCCTGGCCGAGGTGATCCGGGTGATCGACGGCCCGCTCGCGCACATCCGCGGCCAGCGCCCGGAGCAGCTCGGCTACCACGGCGCGGCCCGTTCGCTGCAGGACGTGTGGATCGCGCTGCGGGCCAGCGAGCGGGAGATCCTGGAGCTGGTCACGCTCGCCGACGTGGCCGCCGGCACGCTGCCGGCCCGGGTGACCGAGCTGGCCGCCGACCCGGCCGCCTGGAGCTGACCGGCCCAACCCGTCCCACCCACCGATCGGGTACTTGACCGGAGCGCCCCCGTGCCGCATTGTCGACCAAGTCGATAGGAGATACCGAAAGTTCGGGGGACACCGGTGCGTAAGCTGCTGATCCTCGCCCTGGTCGGGCTCGCCGCGCAGCTGGTCGACGGCGCGCTCGGCATGGCGTACGGGCTGACCTCCTCGACGCTGCTGCTCTTCGCCGGGGTCGCGCCGGCCGCCGCGTCCGCCTCGGTGCACCTGGCCGAGATCGGCACCACCCTCGCGGCCGGAATCTCGCACTGGCGGTTCGGCAACGTCGACTGGCGGGTGGTCGGCCGGATCGCGCTGCCCGGAGCGGCCGGCGCGTTCGCCGGCGCCACCGTGCTCAGCTCCGTCTCGACCGAGGCCGCCGCGCCCTGGATGGCCGCCATCCTGTGCACGCTCGGCGGCTACCTGCTGGTCCGCTTCGCCCGGCCGCTGCGGCCGCACCGGGCGGCCGGCCGGCTGCGGGGCCGCTTCCTCGCCCCGCTCGGGCTGGTCGCCGGCTTCGTCGACGCCACCGGCGGCGGGGGCTGGGGCCCGGTCGCCACCCCGGCGCTGCTGGTCTCCGGCCGGCTGGCCCCGCGCACGGTGATCGGCTCGGTGGACACCGCGGAGTTCGTGGTCGCCGGTGCGGCCAGCGCCGGGTTCCTCATCGGTCTCGGCACCGAGGGCTTCCTGCTGCCCACCGTGGCGGCGCTGCTGATCGGCGGCCTGATCGCCGCCCCGATCGCCGCCTGGCTGGTCCGCATCGTCCCCGCGCAGCTGCTCGGCGCCACCATCGGCGGGGTGATCGTGCTGACCAACGCCCGGACCCTGCTGCGCGCCGGCGACCTGGGCGGTCCCGCGCCGGCGCTGGTCTACGCGGTGCTCGGCGCCGGCTGGCTGACCGCGCTGGCGCTGGCGGCCCGGGCACTGCGCCGGACCCGCCGGGCCAGAGCCGTCGTCGCCGCCGCCGCGCCGGCTCCCGCCGACGAGGCCGGCACCGGCCCGGCCGCCGCACGCGCCGCGGTGAGCGCCGCATCCGGGCCAGCTGCGGTGAGCGCCGCACGCGAGCCGGCCGCCGGGAGGGCCGTCGCCGATCCGGCGGCGGGGGGCGCCGGGTCGCGGTCGCTGGCCGCCGCCGTCGAGGGCTGACCGGCTCGGTGCGCGGTCAGCCGGCGCGGTTCAGGCCGCGCCGGGCGGTGCGGACCCGCTGCGGCTCCACCGGCGACGGGCGGCCGTCCGGGGCGAGCATCCGGTGCGCCGCCTCCAGCCCGGTCAGCGCGGCGCCGTAGGCGCTGAGCTCGCGCTGGAAGTGCTCCACCTTGGCGTACCAGAACCGCAGCTCCGGGTTCATCGCCTTGGCGTTGAGGTAGTTGACGATGTCGGTGTCCGGGGTGATGCCCTGCCGCGCGTAGCAGCGGTCGAACCTCGCCTTGGTCCGCTCGTACCGGTCGGTCATCGCGGTCAGGCCGGCCTCCGCCTCCAGGAGCCGGTTGCGCAGGTAGCGCACGTACTCGCGGGGGATCGGCGGCGGGTCGGCGGGCGCGGTGCGGGGCGCGGGGAGCACAGGCATGGCGATCACCCGACCCGAACCGCGGTGCGGGCCCGGACGCCGGGCTCAGCGCCGGCCGCCCGTCGACGATCGACTCCATTCCGGAACAGCATGACCGGCCTCCCTCCGGCTCGGCTGGCGGGTCCGCGCCGGCGGCGGCGCGGCGTGCGCGTCCCGGCCGGTCGGGGGGCGACGTCGCCCCGGCGGCCCCGTACGTAGTGATGTCCTTCTACCCAGATCCGCCGGCGCTCATGCGCCGCATCCGGACCCCGCTCGGTCACGGGGGCCGGGCCGGGCCGGTTGTGCGGCCGGAAAACGTTGTCCTAGGCTGTCCCCGCGCGGAGTCGAATCACCGACGTCGATCAGTGGCGTCCCGTCAGCGCGACGCACCGCTCCCGCCGGCCCGGGCAGGCCGGCGCGCTGCGTCGCGGGCTCGATCTCCGCGAAAGGCATCCCCGTGCACCCCATCACACCCCGTCGCCGGACCGCGCTGCTCGCCGCGGCCGCGGCGACCGCCCTCGTCACCGGCGTTCTCACCACGGTGGCCGCCTCGGCCGCCGCCGCCGGTTGCCGGGTCGACTACCGGGTCACCAACCAGTGGGGCGGCGGCTTCGGCGCCGACGTCACCATCACCAACCTCGGCGACCCGGTGAACGGCTGGACGCTCACCTGGTCCTTCACCGCCGGCCAGCAGGTCGGCCAGGCCTGGAACGCCACCGTCAGCCAGTCCGGCGGCCAGGTCTCCGCCCGCGACGCCGGCTACAACGCCACGATCGGCACCGGCGGCACCGCGAACTTCGGCTTCAACGCCTCCTGGAACAACGCCAGCAACCCGGCCCCGGCGAGCTTCGCGCTCAACGGCACCACCTGCACCGGCGGGACCACACCGACCAGCGCGCCGCCCACCTCCGCCCCGCCGACCACCCCGCCACCCACCACGCCGCCGCCGACCACCCCGCCACCGACCACGCCGCCGCCGACCACGCCGCCGGCGGGCGCCAAGCAGATGGAGAAGCTCGACCGGGGGCTGATCAGTGTCCGCTCCGGCAGCGGCAACCTGGTCTCCTGGCGGCTGCTCGGCACGGAGACCGCCGGGGTGTCGTTCAACCTCTACCGCGGCGCCACGAAGGTCAACAGCAGCCCGATCACCGGCGCCACCAGCTACCTCGACAGCGGTGCCGCCGCCGGCACGGCGTACACCGTCCGGCCGGTGGTCGACGGCGCCGAGCAGGCGGCGTCCGCCCCGGCGTTGCAGTTCACCAACGGCTACCTGGACGTGCCGATCCAGGCCCCGCCCGGGGGCACCACACCGGCCGGGGAGGGTTACAGCTACTCGGCGAACGACGCCAGCGTCGGCGACCTCGACGGCGACGGGCGCTACGAGATCGTGCTCAAGTGGGACCCGTCCAACGCCAAGGACAACTCCCAGTCCGGCTACACCGGCAACGTCTACGTCGACGCGTACACCCTCACCGGCGCCCGGCTGTGGCGGATCGACCTCGGCCGCAACATCCGCGCCGGCGCCCACTACACCCAGTTCCAGGTGTACGACTACGACGGCGACGGCGACGCCGAGGTGGCCATGAAGACCGCCGACGGCACCCGCTCCGGCACCGGCCAGGTGATCGGCTCGTCCTCCGCCGACTACCGCAACTCCAGCGGCTACGTGCTCGCCGGCCCCGAGTACCTGACCATGTTCGACGGCCGCACCGGCGCGGCCCTTTCCACCGTCGACTACGACCCGCCGCGCGGCACCGTCTCGTCCTGGGGCGACTCGTACGGCAACCGGGTCGACCGGTTCCTGGCCGCCACCGCGTACCTGGACGGTCAGCGCCCCTCGCTGATCATGGCGCGCGGGTACTACACCCGCGCGGTCATCGCCGCCTGGGACTTCCGCGACGGCACGCTGCGCAAGCGGTGGACGTTCGACTCCAACGCCAGCGGCAACGGCGCCGCCGCCGGCCAGGGCAACCACAACCTGTCCGTCGCCGACGTCGACAACGACGGCCGGCAGGAGATCGTGTACGGCGCGGTCGCCATCGACGACACCGGCCGGATCCTCTGGTCGACCGGCAACGGCCACGGCGACGCCATGCACGTCGGCGACCTCGACCCGGCCCGCGCCGGGCTGGAGGTCTTCAAGGTCGACGAGGACGGCAGCAAGCCCAGCTCGTGGATGGCCGACGCGCGTACCGGCCAGATCCTCTGGCAGACCGCGCCGAACGGCGACAACGGCCGGGGCGTCTCCGACGACGTCTGGGCCGGCAGCCCGGGGGCCGAGTCCTGGTCCTCCGCCGTCGACGGCCTGCTCAACACCCGGGGCCAGAACGTCGCCCGCAAGCCTTCCTCGGCCAACTTCCTGGTCTGGTGGGACGGCGACCCGGTCCGCGAACTGCTCGACGCCACCAAGATCGACAAGTACGGCACCGGCGGCGAGACCCGGCTGCTCACCGGCAGCGGGGTGGCGTCCAACAATGGCACCAAGTCCACCCCGGCGCTCTCCGGCGACATCCTCGGCGACTGGCGCGAGGAGGTCATCTGGCGCACCAGCGACAGCAGCGCGCTCCGCATCTACAGCACGCCCACCCCGACCGGCGTGCGGCTGCCCACCCTCATGCACGACCCGCAGTACCGGGTCGCCATCGCCTGGCAGAACACCGCCTACAACCAGCCGCCGCACCCCGGGTTCCACCTCGGCGACGGCATGGCGACCCCGCCCGCGCCGAACATCTACCTGCGCTGAGCGTCCGGCTCGACGGCCCGGCCCGGGTTGACGGCGCCGGGCCACAACCGGCTTGACGGCCCGGCCCACCTTGGCGGTGCCGGGCCACAACGGCAGGCACCGGGCCGCCGGCCGCGGAATCCGCGACCGGCGGCCCGGTGCACCACACCGCGGCATTCCCGACCCGTCCCGACCGGGAATGCCGTACCACCACCGGACACCACGTTAGGCCGGCTCCGCGACGCTGGGGTGACGTGGCTATGAAGAGCGTGTTTCAGCGGCCCTGGCGCAGGCCACCGGCGACCTGCTCGGCGATCAGCTCGAACGAGTGGACCCGGTCGGCGACGTCGTACACCATCGTGGTGAGCATCAACTCGTCCGCGCCGGTGCGCTCCAGCAGCGCCCCGAGCTGCCGGGCCACCGTCTCCGGCGAGCCGGTCGCCTGCCCCTCCCGCCGCTGCGCGACGAACTCCCGCTCGAACTCCGAGTACGGGTAGGCCGCCGCCTCCTCGGGCGAGACGAGCGGCTCCGGGCGCCCCGAGCGCAGCTTCAGGAACGACAGCCCGGCCGGCCCGGCCAGCCACTCGGCCCGCTCGTCGGTCTCCGCGCAGACCGCGTTGACGGCCACCATGGCGTACGGCCGATCGAGCCACTGCGACGGCCGGAAGTGCTGCCGGTAGAGCTGCAGCGCGGGGATGGTGTTCTGCGCGCTGAAGTGGTGCGCGAACGAGAACGGCAGCCCGAGCAGGCCGGCGAGCTGGGCGCTGAAGCCGCTGGAGCCGAGCAGCCAGACCTGCGGTGACTGCCCCTTGCCGGGGGTGGCGGTGATCGGACCGGGCTCGGCGCCGCTGAAGTAGTTCATCAGGTCGGCCAGCTCGCGCGGGAAGTGCTCGGCGGACAAGCCCTCCATGGTGCGGCGCAGCGCCAGCGCGGTCACCTGGTCGGTGCCGGGCGCCCGACCGATGCCCAGGTCGATCCGGCCCGGGTGCAGCGCCTCCAGGGTGCCGAACTGCTCCGCCACCACCAGCGGCGCGTGGTTGGGCAGCATCACCCCGCCGGAACCGAGCCGGATCGTCGAGGTGTGCGCCGCCAGGTGGGCGAGCAGCACCGCCGGGGCGGAGCTGGCGATCGCCGGCATGTTGTGGTGCTCGGCCACCCAGAACCGGCGGTAGCCCAGCTCCTCGGTGCGGCGGGCCAGCTCGGTGGTGTGCCGCAGGGCCTCGCCGGCGCTGCCGCTCGCGGCCACCGGGGCAAGATCAAGAACAGACAGGGGTACGTCGATCACGGCTCGGGTCAACGCCCGGGCCGCCGGATTTGTTCCGGCCGGTGGCCTAACCCATACCGCGCGCCTGCTCGAAGATCAAACTCGTCTGGGTGTGCTGCACGGCGGGATCCACCGCCAGGTGGTCCAGCACGAAGTCCCGCAGCGCGTCCCCCGAGGCCGCCCGCACGTGCAGCACGTAGTCCTCCGCGCCGGCCACGTGGAACACCGACACCACGCCCGGCAGGCGTACCGAGCGGGCCCGGAACGCGTCCACCGCCGCCCGTTCGTGCGCGGTCAGCCGCACCGACACCAGCGCCTGCAACGGCAGGCCCACCGCGGCCGGGTCGACCTCCGCGTGGAACCCGCGGATCGCCCCGCACTCGCGCAGCGCCCGGGTCCGGGTCAGGCACGTCGACGGGGCCACCCCGACCCGCTCGGCCAGGGCGTTGTTCGGCAGCCGGCCGTCCGCCGCCAACTCGGTCAGGATCGCGCGGTCCACGTCGTCGAGGGCCGCGAACGGCGGCCGTACATCATTCGGTGCGAGGGGCATGCGAGCATCATCCGTCGAACTTCGCTGCATCGAAAGAGCATTTCACAGAATCTTCTTCGCTGCTCTTGCCCTCGACGCGGCTGATGTTCGACGCTTCCGGCCATGACCGCCGTGGACACCAGAGCCGTGCACGCCGGGCGCGACGACCTCGCCGGCCTCGGCGTCCACGTGCCGCCGATCGACCTCTCCACCACCAACCCGCTGCCCTCGGTCGAGGGCGGCGGCGACGCGTACGAGGCGCTCGCCACCGGTGGCCTCCTCCCGGCCGGCGCCAGCGCCGTCTACCAGCGGCTCTGGAACCCCACCGTGGCCCGCTTCGAGACCGCCCTCGCCGAACTCGAGGGCACCGCCGAGGCCGTCGCCTTCGCCAGCGGCATGGCCGCCCTCACCGCCACCCTGCTCGCCGCCACCCGCGACGGGAAGCGGCACGTCGTCGCCGTCCGCCCCCTCTACGGCGGCACCGACCACGTCCTCGCCACCGGCCTGCTCGGCACCGAGGTCAGCTGGGCCCGACCCGACGAGGTGGCCGCCGCGATCCGACCGGACACCGCGCTGGTCGTGGTCGAGACCCCGGCCAACCCCACCCTCGACCTGGTCGACATCGCCGCCCTGGCCACCGCCGCCGGCGACGTCCCCTTGCTGGTCGACAACACCGTCGCCACCCCGGTGCTCCAGCAGCCCGCCCGGCACGGCGCCGCGCTCGTCCTGCACAGCGCCACCAAGAGCATCGGCGGGCACGGCGACGTCCTCGCCGGCGTCGTCGCCTGCGACCCCAGCTGGGCCACCCGGCTGCGCCAGGTCCGCGCCGTCACCGGCGCCATCCTGCACCCGCTCGGCGCGTACCTGCTGCACCGCGGCCTGCAGACCCTGCCGCTGCGGGTCCGCGCCCAGCAGGCCGGCGCCGAGAAGCTCGCCGGCTGGCTCGCCGGCCACCCGGCCGTCGAGCGGGTCCACCACCCGTCGCGGCACGACCCGGCCGGCCTGGTCGGCCGCCAGCTGTCCGGCACCGGCAGCCTGCTCGCCTTCGAGGTACGCGGCGGCGCGCCCGCCGCGGCCGCGGTCGCCGGCGCCTGCGAGCTGATCACCCACGCGGTGTCGCTCGGCGGCGTGGACACGCTGATCCAGCACCCGGCCTCGCTCACCCACCGGCCGGTCGAGGGCGACGCGAAGCCCGGCGGCGGGCTGCTGCGGATCTCCGTCGGGCTGGAGGACCCGGAGGACCTGCGGGCGGATCTGGCGCGGGCGTTGTCGCGGATCTGACGCGCGCTCTGCGGGCCGGTGGGTCCGGGTCCGGTCAGAATTTCGGGCCGACGTGCCGGTCCAGCGCGGCGACCGCCTCCCGGCGGGCCACGGACAGCGAGTTGCGGCGGTTCATCCGCCAGGCGATGCCGAGCAGGTCGAGCGCCCACTGGCAGAGACCCATGATGTCGGTCGACTCGTTGTGGAACATGTAACGGGGATAGACGTACTTCTTCCCTCGGACGACGACCTGGTTGGCGAAGCGGCACCCGTCGGAGTGGAAGAGACCGCGCAGGAAGTCGCCCGGGTGCGCCTCGACGAGGGTGCGCTGCCAGTCCGCCAGGACGATCGGACGCTGGTGCTTCTTGCCCGGCCCGTGCTGCGGGAACAGGCACGGCCAGTGCTTGCCGTAGCTCTGCACGGCGACGCAGCCTGGATGCTGGACGCGCTGGACCTTCTCCGCCAGGACCCTGCGCATGGCCTCGTCGCATGCCTCGATCAGTCCCGGCCAACTGTCGCTGCAAGAGATCCGGAGCACCGGCACCCGCGCTTTGGTCACGAGATGCCCGTCGCCCAGATAGAGGCCGAGGAGATAGGCGTAGGCGGCCGGATCTGTCGGCACGCGGACACCCTCACGGCAGCGGAAACACCGCAGTGCGGTGCCTAGAACCGCAGGGGTCGGGCGGTCTCTGCACCAGTGCCACACGGTGCGGTAGTTGAGGCCCACAGCGCGGGCCGCCTCCGCGACCGTGGCCCCGGACAGAAAGGCCTGACGTGCTCGGGCGCGTATCTCGGGTGGGTGCACGAGGACATCTTCGAACGCCCGTACGACATTCTCGGTGTCCCCGGTGGGATTCGAACCCACACTGTCGGAGGTTTGAGCTCCGCTTCTCTACCGGTTGGAATACGGGGACAGGCTCGCGCGACGCTCTCGCGTCGTGCCATAGGTTACCTACTACGCTAGGGGCGGCGACACCCGGCACGGCGGGTGTCGGGTTCGAACCGGTGGGAGTGGCTCGTGGGCGAGATGCAGGCGGACGCCGAGCGCAAGCGCGTTCTGATCGCCGAGGACGAGGCGCTCATCCGGCTGGACCTGGCCGAGATGCTGGTCGAAGAGGGCTACGAGGTGGTCGGCGAGGCCGGTGACGGTGAGACCGCCGTCAAGCTCGCCGAGGAGCTCAAGCCGGATCTGGTCATCCTCGACATCAAGATGCCGATCATGGACGGGCTGGCCGCCGCCGAGCGGATCGCCGGCGCGCGCATCGCCCCGGTGATCATCCTGACCGCGTTCAGCCAGCGTGACCTGGTGGAGCGGGCGCGGGCGGCCGGCGCGATGGCGTACCTGGTCAAGCCGTTCCAGAAGAGCGACCTGGTGCCGGCCGTGGAGATCGCGCTGTCGCGCTACTCCGAGATCGCCGCGCTGGAGTCGGAGGTGGCCGGCCTGACCGACCGGCTGGAGATCCGCAAGACCGTCGAGCGGGCCAAGGGCGCGCTGATGACCACGTACGGAATGACCGAGCCGCAGGCGTTCAAGTGGATCCAGCGCACCGCCATGGACCACCGGATGACCATGAAGGAGGTCGCCGAGCGGATCCTCGCGGAGACCGCCGGCGGCGAGGTCGCCCAACCCGCCTCCTAACCCCCACCCCCACCCCCCACCCCCCAACCTCGTCGATCATGGACTTGTGGTGCC
>NZ_JBFAJK010000043.1:0-46539 GCF_040655175.1 Micromonospora sp. NPDC050495
CCGCCGCATAACCACACAGCGCCAACCCCATCCCGGCTCCGCTGCGCTACGCCGGGATGCTGCCGCGCGTCTGGACACGGTCATTTTCGGATTAGATGAGCGCGATGCGGAAGTCCGGCTCGTTGGCTGCCGTGAGCTGGCCAAGATCCCAGAACGGCCGGAGCTTGCCCTGGCCAGGGATAGGCGTGCGGCGGCCCCCGTCCTGACCGGCGAACAGCTGCAGGTCGGCGCGGATGATGCCATGGATGCTCTCGCGGCGACGCCAACGGCACCACGCGGTCGCGTGCTCCAGCCGCATCTGCTCCGCAGCCTCGATGAGCAGGTCCCACCATTCGGCGGCGGCAGAGTGGACGTCGCCGAGCTCGGTAAGGACGTCGAGTGCGATCTCCCACTCGTCGTGGTCCAGGTACTCACGGGCCTCGAGCACGGTAGCCCTGCCTCAGAAACGGCAACAATCGGCCGGACTCGACGGCCTGTTCGAGTAGCCCCGGAACGCTCACGTACGGGATTTCCGGCAGCCGCCAAGCCGAAGCGTTACCCGCAGGCTCCCCGCTCGGGATCCGCCACGCGTACCAGCGCGTCAGAACGCTCGGTCGGTAGGCCACCCAGCAGCGGTCCGCCACGGTGTTCCACCGCAAGCGGCCGATCCGCAGCCGGCGGCTGCCTGCTACCAGCTGAAGATCGCGTCCTACACGTCGACGGCCGTGTCATAGTCAGCGCCTACGGTATCGGCCATGACGTGGTACGACGCGCTGCCGCCGGACATCCCCGAGGGCCGGCTGATGATCCCGTACAACGGCGCCACGCCGGTGTACTGGCTCTCCTCCCGACCCGTCGCGGCGGGTGAATGGTCTCGGTGGCGGGCCCGGCATCAGCGAAATGGACTGTGGCCGCTGCTCGCGCTGGACGCCGAAAGCGATGACGATCCGTTCGGCGTCGACGCCGAATACGACCGCATCACCACGGTTGAGCAGCACGACAGCGGCGCGGTCCTCGCCGAGTGGTGGCAAGAGGTCACCGATGACAACCTCGACGAAGAGGCCGCCGCCGACCGCGGCTACCTCGATCCGATCGGGGTACGGTGGCCGGGCCTCACGTCCGACCCCGATCGGCAAGGGCCGGTGGAGCACTTCGCCGACCAGTACGCTGACCTACTCGCCACCGGCCAGGCCCGCCTCGCGCTGGTCCCCGCGACCGACGGCGCACACGCGCTGACAGCGATCGGCTGGACCGGCCCACTCAACCACGACAACGACACCGCCCGCTTCGCCGCCGTTGTCCGCGACTGGCAGCGCCGGTTCGGCGCCACGGTCGTCGGTCTGGGCTTCGACACCCTGCACCTGAGTATCGCCGCACCACCGACCACCCTCGAGCTGGCGCTGAGAGTGACCGCCGAACACTTTGCGTTCTGCCCGGACAACATCTGGCAGAGCAACACCGACACCTTCCCCAAGTACGCCGAAGCGATCACGGACGTGAACTGCTGGAGCTTCTGGTGGGACTGATCCCGGCGACGACCGCCGGCGACGTTCCGACATCCGTCCAGCGGACGGTCGGATGACCGAACGTGAGCACGGCAAGGTGATCGTCGCAATGGCAAAGACGGTTGCCGGACATAGCCAATAGCCACCCACCCGACAGCCGCTCGGACTGCTGCCCAGCGTCTGCGTGAGCGAGTCGCTCGCCAACGCGATGAGGTCCTACAGTGTCCAAGATCCTTCGGGGAGGTGCAGATTGACCGCCGCAGCGGACGATGACTCGGCGCGCCGGCTACGCGCGTGGATGCACGCCTATCTGACGCACCTGCAGGTCGACCCCGATCGACTCGGGACGGTGCTGGATGTCGCCGCCGTCGGCATCGTGAACTCAGCCTGGCGTAACAGCGTGGTGGAAGACTGGCACGCCGGCCGGGGTCCACTGAGCGACGCCGATATGCTGATCATCAACTCACATTCGACCTGGCGAGTGCGCCAACTCCTGCACCGCTGGCGTCGGGATCTGGGTTTGCCGTACGACACGCCCACCGTCGCCATCGACGACAGCGTCGGCGACTTCGACTGGCTGGGGTCCCGGCTCTACGCCTGGTTCGCCAACCCCCACCGCAAGCTCCCCACTGGGCAGATCCTCGGCGGCCTCGCCGGCGACGACATGGCCGATTACGACCAGCACGCCGCAGGCGTGCTCGGCGGGCTGCTCGCCCAGGCCGATACCCTCGGTGTCGCCGGCAGCCTGTGGCGTGCCGCGCTGCACGGAGCCCTTGCGTGCCGGCATTGGTGGGGCACGTCGACGTGGCCGCAGCTGGTCAAGGAGTGTGTTAGTGCCGCCTTCGACGGTGAGCACGAGTATTGGAGCCGTTACGGCCAGCAGCTCAGAGAACTGCCTCCACTGCCGGCGCAGATTGCCACGCCTGAAGCGATGCGTTCGATCCTGCTGCACCGTCCGTGGACCTTGCAGGCCGCCAGCGCGGACTGGCTGATCCGGCTCGGTATCCGATTCTTGTGCCCTCCCATGGTTACACCCACCGGGCTGCCAGATATCAAGGAGTCCGATGTGCTGTAACCGTGCGCTGACCGCCAACTGCGAAACGGGGCTGACCATCAACCCGATTTCGCCGCTGGCAGTTCTGGCTGACATCGCGGCCCGCTGGCGCGGTTTACGGCGGCGAGCGGGTGGGGTTGGCCGGTCAGGGCGGACAGCGCCGCAGCGACGGCTTGCAGGTCGGCTTTGATGTAGGTGGTGGTGGCCGGTCCGGTGGAGTCGGTGTGCCCGGCGTAGGCGCGGGCGATGCCGTAGCCGAAGTGCCGTTCGACCCAGGTCAGGGTGGTGTGGCGCAGCCAGTGGGTGGAGATTCCTTGGGCGGCCACCCACGGCAGTCGCTGTCCGACGCGTTTCCACAGGTGGTCGTAGCGGCGGCTGGCAATTGCCCGCCCATTGCGGTAGCGCAGCAGGCGGTCGGTGGGCACGACCGCGCCTCGGGTACGGGCATGTTCGTCGAGGTGGGCGGCGAGGTCGAGGGTGATCGGTTGCCAGCGCAGGGTGGCACCTTTCTCGGTCAGCCGCACGAGCCCGCGGTCGGTGTCCAGGTCGGCCAGCCGCAGCCCGAGCGCGCCACCGCGGCGGCAGGCGGTCTCGGTGTGCAGCCGCAGCAGAAGGGCGTCAAGAAGAACGTCGTTACCGCTGGTTCGGGCGGCGGCGTTGATCTGTTCGAGTTCGTCGGAGGTCAGGGCGCGGCGGGTGCTCGGTAGTCGGCGGGGCTTGACCACCCGGTGGGCAGGGCTGGCGGCAGCGTCGATGAGCCCGTCGGCGATGGCCCGGTTGTAGATGGCGCGGGCGGCGGCGATGACGTGCTCGCCGGCGTGGCGGCCGCTGCGGCTGTTACGCCGCGACCGGGCGGTCGCGGCGATCTGTCGCTGCATCGCCTCGATGTCGCTGGCGGCGATGGCGTCCAACGGAAGGTCGCCCCAGGCGGCGGCCATGCGGTTCCAGTAGGTCCCGTAGGTGCGGCGGGCGCCGGAACCGGCCGCGGCGGCGACGCGGGGCAGGTACTCGGCGAGGGTCGGCAGGCGTGGACCGGGGTCGGCCTGCAGATCGGCGAGAGTGACGCCGAGGTGGGCAAGCAGCTGCCGGGCGGCAGCGACGCGGGCGGGATCAGCCGACACGATGCCCTCCGATCACCTTGGCATGCAGGTCGGCCAGCAGCCGCGCGACGGTACTGGCCGGGTGGATCACCAGCAGGTCATGGGCGACCAGAGCGGCGAGCAGCAGCGGCTGCCCGGGCACGATCGCGCACATCTGACGCGCGCTGGCCGGTAGCGGCAGCTCAGCCCGGCTGCCCACCACGTGCTGCCCCGCACGCGCCGACGCGATCACCAGCATCTGGTCCTGCGCGTTGATGGCGATGCGATGGCCCGGGCCCCAGCGCAGCGCGCGCAGCAGACCGCGTTCGGTCACCCGGCCGGAGCGGTCCGGGCGAGCCATACCGATCAGGATCTCGTCCGGTGAGGCGCCGGACGGGGTCGCGGTCGGTCGGAAAGCGGGACCGGAATGAGCGCGCCGATGAGCTGCTCACGGTCGCGGGGCCGAGTTGGTGTCATGGCCGGTCCAACCGGCAACACCCCGCTGCGCGCCGGGACCCACGTACGGCTAGCCGACGCTCACGATGACGGGTGAGCGCAGATATGCCGGCGCATCGAGGCGGAACCGAATCCAATTCATATTCGGTGGAACTCCACCAATACTGGTGTCCGAGGGGGGACTTGAACCCCAGATCAACAGCCCGCTGAGCTGGGCAAATTCTATCGGGCCTGCTCAGCATGTGTCTACTCGTGGCCCATTGTGGCCGCTTGTAGCCCCTTGTTCCCGCTGATGTTCCCGCCGGGAACATCGTTGATCTTGCCCAAGCGAAGGGGGCCGGCCCAGCGGACCGGCCCCCAGCTGTACGGCTACGGTCGCTCAGCGGCCCCGTGCACCGTGTCGGCCGCGTCGACCGGCACCTCTTCCCATATCCAGTGGCCGCCCATCACAACGTACCGGCCGTGCTCGTCCGGCTCGATGCGCAGATCCTCCTCGTCGAGCGCCGTGCGCTCGACCACGATCACGTCGCCTTCCCAGCGCATCGGCGGCACGTCCTGGTCCAGGTACCGCTCAAGCTTCTCGCCGGTCAGCCCCGAGTGCTCCAGCAGCGCCCGGTTGTGCCGGCGGGACAGCTCCTGGTCGGTCACCACTGCCGCGGCGACGTCGCGGGTGCAGGACCACACCGCCCAGCCGTTCCAGCGCCGCACCAGCGTGCCGGCGTACACCGACTCGAACCGGCGGCCGCCGTCGTAGGGGTACTCCAGCCACTCCCCCGAGAAGTACCCGGACTCGCCGGGCTGGAGTTGCGGGTTGAGGTCGAGCGGCACGCCCACCTCCGGTCGGTCAAGAGTCAGTTCCACGTGAACTCCTTTGTCGTCAGAACAGGGTCAGGGCCGGCGTTTCGCGCCGCCGGTCCAGTTCGCGTACTTCGTTGCCGGTCTGGTCTTCCCACCACGCGGCGAACATGCGCCGGTGGCACCAGTTGTCCGGTGGCGGCACGTTTAGGTCGCAGAAGCACAGCAGCACCAGCTGCTCGCTTCCGGCCGCGTCGGCGATCTCCGCGAACTGCTCGGAGATCAGGTCCACCCCTGCCGCTTCCAGCCGCTCCAGGTAGATGTGCCGGTACGGGCCCTCGGCCATCCGCAACATCGCGTAGCTCGGCGCGAGGAGCCGGGCGAACCCGGCCAGGTCGTACGGCAACGGGAACCGGGGCTTGCCGACCGTCGTCCGGACCGGCGCGCCCTGGTCGGGCCTGAACCGCTGGTAGCGGTTCGTGAACAGCTGCAACTCAACCTCCATGTTGAGGCGTGGACTCGTCGTAGAGCTGCCCCAGCATCGGGATCAGCTCGTCCAGGTGCGCGGCCAGCGCGTCCAGCGCGGACGCCACCACCGACGGCGGGCCGTGCATGGTCAGCAGCTCCAGCTCCACGATGCCGTCGCCGTGGGCGACGTCGACCGTCTCGCCGTCGGGCAGCGGCGGCAGCGGCAGGACCGCCCTCGCCTCCACCCTCGGCGTGTACAGCCCGTCCTTGTTCCGCAGGATGGCCGTCACGCTGCTCCTCCCATCGCCAGCCGCTTCACGCGGCACTTCGGCCCGACCCGCTCGGCGCGAGCCCGCTTCGTCCGCAGCGGACGTCCGCAGTCCTCGCACTCCACGGGCTCTTCGTCGGGGTCGACCGGCACCTGGTCAGGCATCGGTTACCTCCTCCCTCGCAGCCGGGCGGCGATCGCCCGGCACCATCCGCGGTCGACCCCGAGCCGCTCGGCCACCTCGTCGGCCGTGTAGCCGTCGACGAGGTACCTCGTGGCCAGGGTCGCCACCCGGTCGTCGACCGGCGGGGCGTCCGCCGGCGGCCGGGTCACCATCGGCCGGCCCCGGCGCGGCGGCGGCTCTGCCCCCGTCTCGCGCCGGGTGGCACGGGCCCGGGCCAGCGCCCGGTCCCGCGCCGTCTCCTGCTCGGCCACTACCGGGCCCGCCGCCGTCGGTGCCGCAGCCGCCGCCGGTACTCCAGGTGCGTCACCCGCAGCCGCTGCCGCTGGTAGTCCGTCAGGCGGACCAGCACCCGCAGCGCCGGGCGCAGCGCCCGGACCATCTGCTGCATGAGCTCGCCGAGCGCCCGGAAGGCTTCGGCGAGCTGGCGGCCCAGCTCCTCGAACGCCGCCCGGATCCGGGCGGCCTGCTCCGGGCTGAACTGCGGCGCCTGGACGGCGGGCGCGGTCACGCCGCCGCCCTCGCCTCGGCCCGGGCCTCGGCCGGTGCCGGCAGCGCGACCACCGCTCCCGGCTGCTCGGCCAGCCACTCCCGGCCGACGCGGGCCAGCCGCTCGACCAGCTCGTTGCGGACCTTCTCGGCGCCCTCGGCGTACTGCTCCAGGTTGCCGACCACCTTGCGGTAGTCGGGGTCGGTCTTGGCCTTCTCCCTCGCCGGCGGGAGCAGCCACCGCTCGTTGGCGGCCACCTCCATGTCGGCGACGCCGCACGCGAACGCGATCCCGTGCAGCTCGGCCGCCTTGTGGATCGCGTCGACCACGGCGCTGGCCAGGTCGCGGGCGTCGCGCTCGCGCAGCTCCAGGCCGAGGTCTTCCGCGGTGGCGGCCAGCACGGCGGCCGCCGTCTTCCGCACGTCGATGTAGCCCGGCAGGGCCGCCTTGACCCGGGCGGCCTCCTCTTCGACCTTCGCGTCCCGGCTCACGCGGTCTCACCCGCCCCGGCTCGGTGGTCGCAGTCGATGACTGCGGCCGTACAGCTTTCGGACACAGTGGTCCCCTCTCCGTTCGGTTGCTTCGGCAGCTTCGCTGCCCTGACTTCCGCGACGAGCGCCGGGCCGGCGTGGGTGTCGAACACCGCGCGTCGGGCGACCCGGAAGGCCGCCGGTCCGAGCGGGACCGCGTTCAGCATCCGCGCCTGCCGGTACAGCTCGGCCTGCGCTCGCCGCATCGCCTGCCGCAGGCGGGCCGGTCCGGACGGCAGCGGCCACGCCCACAGGACCGTGACCACTCGCCTCGCACCGATCGCCTCCAACAGCCGAGGGTTGTACATAGACATTGTATCCGACCGAGCACCCGCAGTCAAACTGCGACCGTATAGCTGACGGGCACGGAGACGCCGCCTCACAGGTTCAGGGCCCGCCGCTGATCGTCGGAGAGCACCCGGCGGGCCTTCTCCACCAGCGGCCCGCCGTCGCAGGCCAGGCACACCACCACCGGGTCGCGGTCGCCCCTGCGCACCCGGACCTGGCCGCGCCGGCAGATCCCGCACGGCGGCAGCTCGATCGGCCCGAGCACCGACATCAGCCGGCCCCACGCGAACAGGCGTCCACGCCCGGAGCATACGCACTCCCACTGCGCCCGCACAGGGATCGCCCGGACAGACAGGGACGCCCCGCGGGTCAGCCCGCGGGGCGTCCACAGTCACCAGTCGGTCAGTGCTGGCACACCGAGCAGAAGCCGTACTCCTCCACGGCGTCCGGGTGGCCCTCCCACGTGCAGTTGGGGTCCACCTTGATCGTCCCGTCGTTGACCGGCACCGTCGGCACCGGCGTCAGGTCGACCATCTCGGCCGGGATCACCACGGCGTCCGGGTCCAGCTCCACGGTCACCGACGCCGCGATCGCCTGGGCCTTGCGCAGCTTCGTCGCCACCTTCCCCGCCGCTGTCCGCAGGTGCTCCACCCGCTGCCGGTACGCGGCCACGCCGCCGTCGGCGCCGGCGAGCACCTTCGCCAGCTCCACCTCGTCCAGCTGCGCCAGCTCGGCCAGGATCTCGCCGGCCGCCGCCAGGCGCTCGATCTTGCTGACCACCTTCTTCCGCTTGGCGACCACCTTCTCCTGCTCTTCCTCGCTGTGCTCGGCCTCGTCGAGCTGGAAGAACCCGCCCTGCTCCTCGGCCGCCATGCAGGCCTTGGCGAACTCCTCGGCGTCCCGCGCCGACCGGAACTCGCCCCGCGCCCACTTCACCAGGAACCTCCGCTGCTGGTCGGCCGACAGCCGGCACACGTACCAGGCGACGCCCACCTGCAGCTGCCCCTTGGCGACGAGCTGCTTCGCGTCGTCGATCAGCCCGAGCAGGTCGATCCGCCACCCGATGTACGGCAGGCTCTTGCCGAACAGCTCGGCGATGGCCTCCGTCTCCCAGCCGGCTTGGGCGAGGCGCGCGTACGCCGCCGCCTCCTCCATCGGCGTCATGTCCTGCCGGTTGACGTTCTCGGCGACCTGCGCGATGAACGCCGTCTCGTCGTCCATCTCCCACACCATCGCGGCCAGCGTCTCGATGCCGCCCTGCTGGGCGGCCCGCCAGCGCCGCTCGCCGACGACCAGGCGGTAGGTGCCCGCCTTCGCCTTCCGCACGGCGACCGGCTGGAGCTGGCCGAGCTTCTGCATCGACGCCGCCAGCTCGGCCAGCTCCTCCTCGGTGAACTGCTTGCGCGGCTGGTCCGGGTCCGCCTCGATCTTCCCAACGGGGATCGTCCGCAGGACCGGGGCCTTCGCCTTCGCCGGCTTCTCCGCAGTCGCAGTCGCAACCATCGTCTTCCTCCACAGTGAACGGTAGGCGCGGTGCGTACACATTCATTGTAGGCGAAAGTCGATCTTGTCGTCAATGTTTTATGTAGGCCGCGACCTGAATCACGAGGCCAGCTTCATCCCGTCGTCGGCGTACGGCACCACCATCGCCAGCGCAGCGAGCACCGGGGCGTAGGGCCTCGCGGCCACGTCGCGCACCGTCCGCCGCACGCCTCGGGCAGCTCGACCGGCCATACGCGACAGCTCTACCAGCGGCGCCGGCCGCAGCACGGCGGCCACCTTCTCCGCCTGCTCGTCGCTGAGGTCGGCGTCGTCTGCCCGCCCCGACGCCAGCTCGGCCTCGATCCGCTCCGCCAGCTTCTGGACCTCGATCGTGCGCTTCCGATGCAACGCGCTGCTCCCCCGTCGTCCGTGTCGATGCGACAACCATCCCACTGCGGCCCGATAGGGCACGCGGCTTCACCAGCCCCTTTGAGATCGGTGGATGACGGGGATCATAGGCAGGTGGTTACCGATCAGTACAGGTCAGAAGTCCACGCTGAAAAGATTTTCGCGAATCCTTGTTACGCGGTGTCCTGGTTGGACGATGTACCGATGGGGAGCAGTGTTTTGGGCGGTCACTTCCAGACGAACTCAAGCCTGTCGACGTCGAGCTGCACCTGCCCGGCGCGGCTCGCCGGCTTCACGATGATCCGGTCCAGGACGAGCGCCAACAGCTCCCGTCGCCGCTCCAGCGGCGCGTCGACCCACCACTCGGCCAGGCCCTCGGGCGTCGTCGCCGGCAGCGCCTGCAACCGCTGCGCCTGGGCGATCCGCTCGCGCACCGCCTTCTGCTCGCGCTTCGCCTCGGCCTCGATCGCCGTGAGCGTCACCAGGCTGATCTCCCGCTTCGCGTACGCCTGCCCCGCCTCCGCCAGGCGGTCCTCGATCGCCTGCAGGACCTCCTGCATCGTCTCTTCGCCGTTCATCGCCGAGCCCACGGCGCGCTCCAGCCGGGCCCGCACCTTCGGCGACGCCAGCCGGGCTAGGGCCCGCGCGGCGACCTCCTCCTCCAGGCTCTCCGCCGCGATCCGGATGCGGCCGCAGCCGTAGCTGGGGCTGCCGGCCCGGCACACGTACCCGCGCTTGCCGCTGTTGCTCGGCTGCGTGTACAGCGGCTTCCCGCACCGGTGGGTGCCGTTGCCGTCCTCGTCCTCCAGTGGGAAGCCGCACACCAGGAACCCGCCCGACAGCAGGTACTTCCGCTGGTTCGTCGCGTGCGGCTGCTTGCGCTCCGGCGCGTCCAGCAGCTCCAGCAGCCGCTGGTGCGTGGCCTCGTCGATGATCGGCGCCCACTGGCCCTTGCCGACCACCTCGCCGTGGTACGTCCGCAGGCCCGCCAGCCGCGGGTTCCGCAGCAGCCGCGACAGCGACTGCTGGGTCCAGGGCCGCCCGGCCGACGTCATGATCTCCCGCGCCCGCAGGTCCGCCACGGTCGAGCGCATGCTCTCCCCGTCGAGGACCCGCTTCACGACGTCGCGGATCACCGCCGCCTCAGGCTCGATGACTTCGCGCCCTGTCTCGTCGTACCCGTAGCACCGCACCGTCTCGACCCCCAGCAAAAACCGGCCTGAACCCAGCCGACCTATAAGCTAGCAGTGCTCCATGGCAACGGGCTACCTACGGGCACGTGGGAGTTAACAAACCGTGACTGCCACTCTCCCGCCACCGTAACCCCCCACCCTGCCGGGCCGGACGCCGGGACGCAGAGAGCCCGGGAACCGCGTGAGCAGGTTCCCGGGCTCTCCTCGCCATCCGCACGTCGCGGAGCCGGTCAGGCTGTGCTGTCCCCCGACAACTCCCCTGAGCGGCCCCGTGAGCCGCACAGCCACGAGTGGCAAGGCCGGTTACATTCAACCACTGCGACCCGACAGATCGCCACTACAGCGAAACCCACCGGTCGCCGTCGCGGTACTGGATCTCGACGCACCCATAGTTCGGCTGCCCGAAGTCGTCCAGCGGCCCGAAGTCCGCGTCGCCCCCCGGCTCCTCCGCTGTCCAGATCAGCCCCTCGTACACCACGCCGCGCTCGCCCGGGTCGACGTGCTTCCCGTCGTAGATCGCGCTCTCGTCGATGTCACCCTCGTCGAGCAGCCGGAACCGGCGGCCGGCCGTCCGGGCGCGCTCGATCATCTCCTCGGTCGCCTGCCGGGGGCCGGCCGTCCCGACCTCCGACTCCGACGTGCCGTGCAGCTCGTGGTCCCGGTCCCGGGTCAGCACCCAGGCGTACGGGTTGTCGGGCCACTGCACCGCCCGCTCGGCCTGAATCATCGCCATCGACACCATCGGTCTCTCCTCCACTACTCGACCCCGGCACCGACCGGCACCCGGGCTTCCTGCTGGTCGCTCTCGCCGGCGACGTCGCCGCCGGCTTCCTGCTCGGCCTGGAGCTCCGCCTTCGCCTCCGCGATGCGGTTCCGGCCCCACCTCTCGCTGCGCCCGAACCGGTCGCCGAGCGCCTTGCCCGTCAGCGGCTCGCCGGCCGCCAGCGAGTCCCGCCACGCCTTCCGGGCCGCCGCGTTCTCGTCGGCCGCCGGGTCGGGCGGCACCAGGTCCGGCAGCGGCAGCGGCTGCTGGGCCGGCCACGGCTCCGGCGGCACCACCACGTCCAGCGCCGGCATCGGCAGCCGCGCCGCCTGCGGCACCGGCACGGGGTCCGGCACCGGCACGGGGTCCGGCACCGGCACCGGGTCCGGGTCCCGCAGCGGCACCGGCACCGGGTCCGGGTCCCGCAGCGGCACCGGCTCGGCGGCGGCCGGCGGCACCGGCAGCGGCACCGGGGGCGGCGGCACGGGGGCCGCGGCGACGGCAGCCAGGAACGGCTCCCGCTCGGCGGCACGAGCCAGGGCGGCGGCACGCTCGGCCGCGATCGCCGCGCGCCGCATCTGCGACAGCACCACCAGCCCGATCGACGCCACGACCACCAGGCCGTCGACGGACAGCGGCAGGGTGCTCGCCGTCAGCCAGTCCTCGCCGTACTCCAGGGCCAGGCCCTTCATGTGCCGGTAGCTGGCCAGGGCGGCGACGCCCGCGACGATCACCGTGCCGCCCAGCCGCACCACGTTCAGCAGCCGGCTCCGCGGTGCCGGCACCCGCGTCATCACCTCCGAGCACAGCAGCAGCGCCAGCGGCGCCCAACCGGCGACCGCCTTCGCGCCGGCACCGGCACCGGCGTGCGCGATGTTCGCCGCCAGCGATGCCGCGATGCCGGCACCGAACGCCAGCCACACCGACACCCACGCGCCCTTGCTCGGGCGCTCCGGCACGTCGACCTTCTCCACGTGAACCACGCCGGCTTACCCGGCGGCCTCGGCGGCACCGCCGCCGGTCGGCAGTGCCGGCACGCCCGGCACCGTCTCGCTCTCCATCGGTTTCCCCTCCAACAGGTCGAGGCCGCCCGGGGGCCCCGGGCGGCTCTCCTCGGTCGTCACAGGCGGGTCAGCGTCTCCCCCGCCAGCTCGCCGCGCTCGGCCACCGCCCGCTCGTGCTCGTGCAGGTGGTCGGCGCACAGCAGCCGCGTCTGCCGCCACGGGGCCAGCTCCAGGCCCTCCGCCGGGTCGAACAGGCACACCCCGCCGTCCCCGCACTTCTCGCCGTCGTGCTCGATCACCACGCGGGCGACCGCGACGCCCACGCACGGGCCCTGGTCCTCCTCGGGCACGAACTCGGCGTTGAAGGTCGGGATCACCAGGCGCTCGGTGCAGATCAGGTCGGTCGTCGTCGTCATCTTCGGCTCCTCAGGGCTCGGGTTGCAGACCGGGCACGGCGCGCCGATCAGGCCGCCGCAGCGGCAGTCGACGTGCCAGGTGACGCCACTGGCGTCGCGGTAGCAGCGGACGCGGTTTGCGTCGCGGTAGATCGTGTAGTCGCGCACGGCGTCTTCCTCAGGTCAGGAACGACGACCGGCGGGCGCGCTCGAGGCGCGCCCGCCGGCTCGGTCAGCGGTAGCGGTTGAGGGTCAGGGTGTACTCGCGGCCGTCGGTCAGCCGGATGACCACCCCGTTGTCGGTCGTCATGAAGCCCGCGTCGGCCAGCGTCTGGACCTCGCGGATTTCCACCGGCTCGCCGTCCCGCTCGTCCCGCAGCGGCTCGTCGCCGATCGTCTCGGCGGCCTCCTCCAGCTCCAGGGTCTCGGCGGCGACCAGCAGGGCGCGCTCCAGGATCTCCTCGTAGCTCAGCATCTTGGCTTCCTCCTCAGTGCAGGGTGGGGGCGGTGCGTACATATTCATTGTAGGCAACTGTCGATCCGGCGTACAATTTTTATTTACGCCCCGGGCCGTGGAGCACGTCACACAAAGGGCGGTCCTCCCCCGTCCACGGAGAGCACCGAACGCCCCGGGTCGGGTGGTGGAGTGAGGCGGCAGCCGGGCCAGGCTTAGGCGGGCTGTGAGCGGTCGGACCGCTCCCCCAGCCGTCGGGCGTCCAGCTCGGCCGCCGCCTCCAGCAGCCACGCCGGCGGGCCCGGCCGCCGGCCCGCGGGGCGCGGCAGCGCCCGGCCGCCCGGCGCGGTCCGCTCCCGCCCGCAGCCCCGGCAGCTGGTCGTCAGCCACACCAGGCCGCCGCCCTCGGTCGCCGAGCCGTCGAGCAGCCCGGCGCAGCCGTCGCACACGCCCACCGCGCCGGCCTGGGCGGCGGCGGCGAACGCCTCCACGTCGACCAGGCCGTCACGCACCAGCCTCGCGTCGATCGCCACCGCTCACCTCCCCGGCTCCGATGTGGAGCGGGGCCGGGCGAAGGTCGCCCCTCGCCCGGCCCCGCACCCGCTCACTCCTGCTCTGCGGCCGGCAGCGTCAGCAGGTCGGGCAGCGCCAGCCGACCGTCCCGGTAGGCCGACGCCACCTCCTCCCGGCCGCCCTTCTTGAACGTCAGCGTCGTCGACGGCGGCGGCGGCTCGGCGACCTCCACGAAGTCGAGGACCCGGCCCGTCTCGCCGTCGACCACCGTGCCGTCCTGCTCGACCTTCATCCGGGCGAGCAGCGCCTTGCGGAACGCCGGCCGCACCAACTCGACCGGCGCCGGGACGGTCGCCTGCACCTCCGACGGGTGCTCCTGCTTGCAGTACGCCAGGAATCCGGCCTCGTCGACCACGAAGCCCGTCTTCGGCTCAGTCAGCGTCACCTGTGCCACGGCCGCGCCGTAGCCCGGCAGCCGGACCTCGATCGTCGTCACGCCCAGCTCCGCGTTCAGCTCGACCAGGCTGCCGTCGGCCTCGGCCCGCGCGACGTCGTACGCCTTGCGCACCTCGTCCATCAGCGCCTTGAGCACCACGGCCCGCATCGTCCGCTGCTGCACCGCGCTCACCGGCCCGCCCCCGCCGTCTCCGGCTGCCGGCCGTTGACCGCCGGGGCGGACGTCGCCGCGTCGGCGAGCGCCCGGTCCAGCTGGTCGGACGGAACCGCCGCCGAGTTCCGGGCGGCCGCGATCTCCGCACCCCGCTCGGTGAACGCGCCGCGCAGCTTCTGCGTCAGGCCGAGCCGCTGCGCCCGCTGCCACAGCACCGCCAAGTCCTCCCGCGAGCTGCACGCCTCCAGGGCCTTCGGCCAGTCAACGTCCTTCGGCTTCTCGCCGTTCTCCAGCCAGTCGAGCACCTGCAACCCCAGCTCCGCGTCCGGCTTGTGGATCACCTGGTCGGCGAGCGCGTCGCATCGGCTCTTCGTCACCCGCAGGTAGTGGTCCTGGTCGAGGTCGCCCACCAGGTCGAACTCGAACTCCAGCCCGTCGCGCTGGTCGGGCTGCAAGCCCAGCTTCGACACCTTCTTGCGGCCGTCGCTGCCCTCGGTGACCTCGTACTTCTGCTTCGACCGCAGGCACACCACGACGTGCCCGGGGAAGCTCATCAGCGCCTCGATGTACGCCCGCTCGATCGGGCGCACGTCCTTCCAGCCGTCCATCGACCGGCCGCCGTGGTTGCGGGCGAACAGGTCGACCAGCTCCAGGATGCCGCCCGGCCCGAACCAGTAGTGCGAGGCCGAGTCGAGCATGAAGCCCGTGTACCCGGCCACCGCCGCCTCGTCGATCAGCTCGACGAGCTGCCGCGGGTCGTACCGCACCGGGCTGATCTTCGAGAAGCCGTAGCCACCGGCCTCCTCGGGCGTCATGTCGCCGACGCCGGGCAGCTCCGGGTTCACCGCGTACTTGTCGGCCGAGTCCCGCTCGGTGTCGACGAACGCGATCCGCTCGATGCCGTCGGCGACGGTCACCGAGCCGGTCAGCGTGTACAGCAGCTTCAACCCGGTCAGGGTCTTGCCCGCGCCGCTGGGGCCCGCGAGGGCGATCCGACCCTTCGCCTTCTTCCGGCTGGCCGGCATAAACCGTGAACTCATCCTTCGTTCCTTTCCACGTGAACGAACGGTCCTACATAGACTTTATGCGGTCGCGGTCGAGCACTGCGGCCCGACACCCTCGACCGACGAAAAAGCACCCGCGCAGCCCCCGCAAGCCTCACTCCCGACAGCGGCCGGCAGGCCGCAGTCCGGGTGCCAGCAGATCACCGGCGTGGCCAGCTCGGTGCAACCCGTGTCCTCGCGGTGCCGCCAGTCGTCTCCGGCCGCCACAAGCACGCCGCTGCATGCCGCGCACTGCGCAACGTCGACCGGCGCGAGGTACACCCTCACTCCCCGATCACTCTCCTTCCCTCCTCGGGCACGGCCCGCAGCGCGGGCCCGTGCAGCGGAGCCGACTTCCTGCACCCGGGATAGGCACAAGAGCCATTCGGCCCCTCGACGTACCGGTGGTCGACACCGCTCGCGGCGCGGACCCCAACCGTTTCTTGTTCCCTGTATGTCTTGCGTCCGCATGGCGGACCAACTCGGTCCGCCTGACGGACTAGTTCTAGTCCGCGACCCGGACTAGAAGCGCCCTTCACTGGTCCGTCCACCGGACTACCAGACCCGGGCGATTCGGGCGCCGCTGGTCCGGCACGCGGACCAACTACGCCCCTGTCGGTGAGCACGCGCAACAGTTCCGGCGGCACTCCCATGCGGTAGACCGTCTTCGCCTTCTTGCGCCGCGCGTCGGCCACGCTCGGCCGATCGCGCCACACCCACTTCTTCTCCAGCCGGTTCAGCCACGCCGCGACCGTCGACCGGGCCATGCCCGTCGCGTGCTCCAGGTCGGTCAGGCTGGGCGTGAACTGCTCCGGAATCATCGCCGTGGCCGCGTCGGACCACGTGAGCAGCGTCAGGACGAGGTGCCGGCCAGGCGGGTCCAAGTCGCACTCCTCGCTCCTGACCGCACGCTCGACCGTCCACCGGTCCACCATGCAGGCGGCCTCTCTGTGCAGCGCCGCCAGCGCACCGTCGCCCGAACTGGCGTACGATGCGCGTGCGACCCGTTCTTCGTTCCGGGTACGTCCATTTCGGCCCCGCCAGATGACCGCCTGGCGGGGTCGAGACGTTTTCCGGCACCCTACACCCGATGTGTACGGCCGCAATGGCTGCGACGCTGCTCATAGCTACGCCGCCTCGTCGGCCTCTTCGAGCACGTCCCACGGGTCCCACACGATCGTCCGGCCGGTCTCCTCGGCCCAGGCGTAGATCGTCATGAGCTTCCACTGCGGGTTGTTGCTGACCTCGCCGTCCTCCTTGGGCAGCTGGCCCTTCGACCGCCACTGGTACGGCGTGTTGTCCTTCACGCCGAACATCCTGACGATCTCCTTGAGCCCCACCATCGAAGGAATCTCCACCGGGCCCGGCGTCATCAGGTCGGCCGCGATCCTCCGCGTGACCGCCTTCAGCTTCGCCTGGTTCACCTTCACTGTTCCTCTCCTCCCACGGCCGGTTTCCGTACAAGGTCAATGTACGGCACCCGCCGGGGACGATCAGGCCGCCACCCGGGCGGCGGCGTACGGCGCGGCGCGCAGCAAATCCCGCGCCAGGTCGAGCAGACAGCACCGGTCGAGCAGGTGCACCCGCCCGTCCGAGAAGATCGACGGCGGCTCCAGCGGCACCTCGTCCATGAACCGCACCCGGAACTCGCCGGCCAGCTCCTGCCCCGCCTTGTCGTGCATCCACGTCGGCACCAGCGCCCACCGCACGCCCGCCTCGGACAGCTTGGCGGCGACCCACCGGGTCGCCGCCGCGTTGCGCTGCACGTTGGCGACCAGCAGCACCAGGTCGCACTGGCGGGCCACCTCGACCTGACCGGCGTCCAGCGTCCGGTCCAGGTCGACCACCTTCACGTCGGCCGCGTACCGGTCGACCGGTCGCAGCGGCTTGAACGGCTCGTCGACCACCCGCAGGCCCTCGGCCGGGGTGCCGAGCCGGTCGTCCACGCCGCCACGCCCGGTCGCGTCGACGAGCAGCGCACGCCGCCCCTCCTCTGCCGCGACGAGCGCCAGCGCCACCGCGAGGGTCGTCGCTCCGGCTCCGCCGTGGCCGCCGACCACGCCGATCCGCACCTCGGGCGTCTGCCCCGTTGCCGCCTCGGCGACCAGCTGGCGGACGGCCTCCGCGCCGTGCGGCAGGTGATAGACCGGGGCGTCGGGGTAGTCGGCCGCCCAGCCGCGGTACGCGGCGGCCAGCCGGTCGCCGTCCAGCTTCTCCGGGGCGACGACCACCATCCGCGGGTGCGCCGGCATCCCGGCCGCGAGCGTCTGCACGCGGGCGTCGACCACGACGAGCGGGGCACCCCGCCACTGCACGACGGTTGGCTTCCCGACGACGACGTCCACTTCGACGTCGCCGAGGGTGTCCACCACCTCGTCCACGTACTCGTGGCCCCAGGCCACGACCAATGCCTTGCCCATCCATTCCTCCTCGTAGAGACAGCGAGACGTACAAAGACATTGTATACGAATCGATCTCTGGCGTCAATATTTTATGTACGGCGGCGCAGCGCTTTGCCCGCCGTCGACACGGCCCGCTATGCTGGTGTCTCCACGTGAACGCAGCACAGCCCCGGATTTCGCGGTCCGGGGCTGCGCTGTTTCCAAGGCCAGGTCAGGCGGTCAGTAGATGACCTCCACGACCACCAGGCCGCCCTTCCCCGGGCCGCCCGTCCGCGACACCGAACTCGCGATCGCGCCGCCACCACCGCCACCCCACCCGTCAGACTGCGGACCGTTCCCGCTCGTCGACACGGGCGACGCGCCGCCGGGACCGAGCAGCGATGAGCCACCCCGCGCCATGAACAGGTGCCGGTTGTCGAGGGTCCGGCCCGGGCCGCCGGCCTCACCGGGCGCGTTGCGCACGTTCCCCCCGTTCGCGCTGCCGCCCGCACCGCGCCCGCCCGACGTGTCCGTCGCGTTCGCGGTCACGCCCCCGCCGCCCAGGCCCCCGCCGGCAGTCCACAGCCCGCCGAAGCTCGTCGCGCCGCCCTGCCCGCCGGCCGCGCCCGCAGCACCGGCCGCCCCGCCGACTCCGACCGTCACGTCCACCTGCGCCGGCAGCTCCGCCGCCGCCCACACGCTCTCGCAGTACCCGCCGCTGCCGCCGCCCCCGCCCGCGCCGTTGCCGCCGGTCGCGCCGGTCACCCCGCCGCCGCCACCACCGCCGCCGACCCCGTACGCCCGGATCCACCGCGCGCCGGCCGGCACGGTGAACGTGCCGTCCGCGGTGAACGTCTGCACAGGCCCGGTCGGGGCGCCCGCACCCGGCGAGCCGACCAGGCCGACGATGTGGTTCCCGGCCGGCGGCGTCTTGAGCACCATCACCCGGGCGCGGACCGGAACGGCGCCGATCATCGACGTCACCCGGATCGCCTGGGTGTCCCCGTCGTGCAGCGCCCGGATCGTGCCGTCGCCGGCGACGCTCGTCACCGTCGCCGGCCTCAGCCGCCACGTCAGCCCCAGCCGGATCGCCTTGTCCAGCACCGCCTCGGCGAGCGCCTTCACCGGCACCGCCAGGCCCGCCAGCCTTCCGCCGTCGCTCACGCCTCCCCGCCTTCCGTCTCCGGGTACGCCCGCCGCAGCGTGTGCCGCATCTCCCCGCCGGGTGCCAGCGGCATCGTCCAGCCGACCTCCAGCCACTTCGCCCCGTCCCAGCGCACCACCTCGTACGCGTCGTGCCGCGGGTCCACGGGGGTGCTCAGCTCGACCACCTCGTACACCGTCTGCTGGAGCCCCAGCGTCCGCGCGTACACCGTCGCCTGCGCCTGCGACCGCACCTGCACGTCGACCGTCTTCGGCAGCACGAACCCGCGCTGCGCGATCGAGTGCGGCGCCGACGCCGGCACGTCGTACACCCCGACCACCGGCTCCGCGTCCGAGCCCGGGTCGTTCGACACCACCACGAAGCGGTTCGGCGCGGTCAGCAGATCCATGCCCCGGGAGATCGACCCCCGCAGCACCCGCCGGGAGGCGTCCAGGTCGATCGTCACCGCCTGGTCGGCCGGGTCGAACGCCCGCCGCATCCGCAGCCAGCCCCGATGGTTGAACCACGGCATGAAGTACCCGCCCGACGAGGCCAGGTCCCGCAGCGCGTTCGCCCGCGACGTGCCCGGCGACCAGGCCGCCACCGACGTGAACTCCGTCGCGTCGACCACCAGCTGCCCGATCGGCAGGCCCTCCACCAGCCGCGCCGCCACCTGGTCGACGAGCTGCCCGCCCGCGTCGAAGCCGACATCCAGCTCCTGGTCGACCACGAACATCTCGTCCAGCAGCGTCAGCGGCGCCGTCGACCCGGCGCTGGTCACCAGGTCCGCCGAGTCCGACACCAGGTAGCGGCCCAGCTGGTACGCGCTGCCGTCGCCCAGCACCATCCGGGGCGCCACCCGGTCGGTCAGCTGGTTGATCCGCTTCGCGTCGTCCACCCCGAGGGTCACCCCGGACAGCCGCCGCGGGATCGTCGACGTGCTGTCGTGGCTCAGGCTCGGCGACGTGTCCCGCAGCGGCGTCAGCTCGGCCCGCCGCACCCCGGTCCGCCCGTCGATCAGGTCGAATCGGAACGACGCCGACCGCTGCCCGCGCCAGGCGGGCAGGTCCAGCAGGTCAGGCGGGGGCGCAGATACCACGGCCGTCCACCTCCCACACGTTGCCCTGCGCGTCGGCGAACTGCGTCGTGCCGGCCGGCTGGACCTCGAAGGCGGGGCTGGCGAGCAGCGGCCCGTCGACGCCCTGGCGCACCTCGGCCCGGGCCACCGTCACGGCGCCGGTCAGCACCACCGCCAGCTGCCCCGGGTCGAGCGTCGGCGGCTCCGGCGGCGCCGACACGGTGCTGAACGCCGTCCACGCCACCCCGTCGTCCGAGGCCCAGAACTGTGCCACCCCCTGCCCGGCGACGTCGTTGCGGTACGTCACCCGCAGCCACCGCCGCTGCCGGGTCACCACCAGCTCCCGCGTCTCGTCGCAGCCGGTGAACCCGACCGGGCCGCCCCACAGGTTGAGGCAGGTCTGCGCCGCGTCCGCGGTCAGCTTCCAGCCGGTCGCGCCGCCGTCGTTGTCGGTCCGCGACAGCTCCGCCGTCCACTGGTCGCCGGTCGGCCGCAGCTCCACCCGCAGGTCCAGGTCGTTCGACGTCGGCTGCCTCACCGACAGGTCGCCGACCTTCACCGTCGGGGCCGCGTTCGTGTTCCCGGCCGTCAGTACGCCCCGCACACCGACCTGCCCGACGCCGGCGATGGCGGTGTCCTTCACCGACTGCTCCCACCGCGCCATGTCCTGCCCGTCCGGCCACACCGCCACCCGGACCGCCGCGTCGCGGACCTGCAACCGCATCCGGTACCACGGCCCCGCCTGGTAGCTGAGCAGGTTGATGCCGTCCGTCGCCCGCACCGTCGCCAGCGCCGTGACGTTCGTCAGCGCGCCGCCCACGATTCGCTCGATCGCCACGCCCAGCTTGCCGTCCGTCTGCGCGGCCAGCCGCGCCCGGTAGTGGGTGTTGTTGGTGGTGGCCCGGCCGATCAGGTACGCGTTGATCGGCTGACCCGTCGCCACCGCGCTGAACTGGAACCGCGCCTCGACGTCGACGTCCTCCCAGCCCGCGCCGACGAGCGCCGTCCGGGAGCCCCCGCCGGCCAGGTTGATCGTCGCGGCCTCGGCGGCCACCGAATAGTCCGCGGCCGCGCCCTCGATGATCGTCCAGCCGTTCCCCAGGCCGCCCGTCACGTTCCGGTTGAACAGGTCCTCGAACACGAACGGGGCGAGGCCGGCCGCCGGCGCCGGCGTGCTCGCCGTCACCGACGACACCTGGCCGTCCGGCCGCAGGCCCTCGCACGGGGCCGGACCGCCGTCCAGCGGGGCCGGCGTCGCCGTCACCTCCACCACCTGCACCTGCGCCAGCTGGAGCTGCCCCGCCTTGCGGCGCTTCACCGACGCCGACGGCACCAGCAGCGTCGACAGCCACCGGTTGTTCAGCTCGTCCCGCACGCACACGTACGGGACCGTGTCCCACGCCAGGTCGCGCAGGTCGGTGAAGCCGCGGTCCATCGTGGCCGGCGGCACCGCCGCCGTGTTCACCAGCACCGTCCGGGTGAACTCGACGCCGCCGCGCTCCAGCGGCCGGAACGCCGTCCGGTAGTCCCGGTCGAACATCTCCTGCAGCTCGACCTGGCCCGCCTCGGGGAACGTGAATTCCTCGACCGTTGACCGGTCGAAGTTCTCGACGTACGCGAGGTTCCCGGCCGGGTTGTGGTTGCTGGTCAGGATCAGGACGCCGGTGTCGACGTTGCGGCCCTCCACGCCCGGCGCGGCGATCGTCGCCGCCACCGGCGGCGACCACGGCCCGGCGATGCCGAGGCGGTGCACCATCCTGATCCGGTACCGCGACTCGACGCCCACGCGCGCCTCGTAGTCGTCGACCGCCGTCACGGACGGCTCGACCACCTTCGCGATCGCCTCCCACTCGTCGGCGGCCATCGTGTCGTCCTGGCGCTGCACCTCGTAGAAGCCCCAGCCGGCCACCACCGCGGTGTTGACCGCCAGCCACGACAGCCGGTGGTAGCGGATGCCGGTCGGGATCTTCGCCGCCGGCCGGTTGCACTGGTCGTCGACGACGGTCAGCGGCTGCACGGCCGGCTGCACGTCGAGGCCGAGCACCCCGTCCATCTCCTGCGCGAACATCAGCGTCAGGTCCGCGGCCTGGTCCCGCTGCCCGTCGTACGCGGCGTACACCTGGGCGTCGTCGCCGTAGGTCGCCGCACCGGCGCCCCCGGGACCGACGCCGACGGACCCGTACGACTCGATGGCCGGGTCGGCGTCCGCGCCCAACACCTGCCACGGCGCCTGCGGGTCGGCGTTGCTCGTCCACGCCCACCAGCTGATGTCGCCCACCCCGCCGGACAGGTAGGGCGCGGGCAGCCGGACCGTCACCTCCCGCCAGCCGTCGGCGATCTCCGGCAACGCGTCGAACTCCTCCACCGTGATCCGCGCCGGCGTGCTCAGCGGCACGATCGGGTTGTCGCCGTCGACCATCGTCAGCTCCAGCGGGTCCAGGGTGCCGGGCATGTGCCGGGCATAGAAGCGGGCCCACACCCAATCGCCCACCTGCGTCTCGACGATGTGCTGGAAGGTGTCCGACGTCCCCGTCTCTCGGGACACGGTGGCCACCACCTGCTTCATGTAGGTGTGGCTGCTCAGCTCCGGGGTGCCCGGCGCGACCGCGCCAGTCAGCAGCAGGATCGACGGCATCTCCTGCACCGTCTCCTCCGTCGGCGTCTGCCCGGCGCGCAGCGTCTTGCGCAGCAGCACGCCGCGGTGCGACGGGAACGGCTCGACCGACCCGAGCCGGTCGACCTTCACCGGCACGGGCGATGCCACCGACTTCTGCCCCACGTACGCCTGGCCGACCGTCACCACGTACTCCTGCCCGGCGGTGAGCTCCACACCGCCGACCATCTTCTGCACCTCCCACAGCGGGACGTCGTAGTAGAACCCGGTGACGGCGGCGGTCCCGGGAGGGATGACGCCGGTGGGCCCCTGCGAGATGTCCAGGCCGCCGCCGCCGATCCTGTTCTCGACCCCGTACGTGACCTCCAGCGCCAGGTAGTGCACCTTGAACACGGCGCCTGCCGCGGCGGCCGCGCTGGTCTGGAGCCGCACGTTGATGTTCGTCCCGCCGGACGTCGCCAGCGCGCTCAGGCCCGCCGCCACGGGGCCGGTGCCTCCGACGTTCACCGCCCGCCACGGCACCCGGCCCCGCTGCGCCGTCGGCGCCGCCGTGGTGTCCCACCACGGGTTCAGCTCGCCCAGCCTGGACCGGCCGATCGCCGTCCCGCCGTAGTGCTCGGCCGGGCCGTTCAGCGTCTCGTCCATGATCCAGTTGACGCCGGCCGACGGGCGCTCGAGGCCGAGGGTCAGAGCAGGGGCCAGGTCGGCGAACGGGCCCGAGATCACGTACAGCACCGACAGGTCGAGGATCCGCCGGCCCGACAGCTTGAACGCCGTCGGCGAGTACGTCGTCTCGAACCAGAACCGGGCCGCCGCGTTCGGGCCCGTCAGGGCGATGTACCGCGGGTCCGCCGGGTTGCTCACCGCGTCGTTCGGCGTCGACGAGCCGCCGGCCAGTGTCGCCCCGGTCAGCAGCGCACCCGACCCGCACGGGATGACCAGCTTGCGGACGGGGCCGGTGCCGGCCACCCGGCCCGCCGGGTACAGGTTGACCAGCAGCTCCTTGCGGTCCGCCAGGCCCGGCGGCGGGCTCGACAGCTGCAATCGGACCCGCCGCAGCCCATCGCCCGCCGGGTGGGTCGTGCGGGCCCGGAGGGTGTAGCCGACCTCGCTGGCCGTGTCGAGCTGCACCTGGTCCGCCACCAGCGGCGCCCACTGCATCCCCAGCACGTAGGGCCGGTCAGGGTTGTACTCGCCCACTCAGATCGTCCTCACGGTCGTGGCCACGTCCCTGCGGGCCAGCGTCTGCAACACGCCTTCGCCGACCGCCCGGCCGGTGTCCAGCGCTTCCTGCCTGCTCGGCAGGACACCCTCGAAGGTCACGCGGATCGCGTCGCGCCCGAACACGACCGACCCGCCGCCGTCTCCGCCGAGCAGGCGCATCAGCCCGGACTGCTCGGCCAGCTCCCGCGCCCGGCGCGGCCGGGCCAGCGGCACCACCACCTCGTCGCCGGCCTCGCCACCGACGAACAGCGTTGGCCGGCGCAGGATCGCGCCGTTGGCCAGCATCGGGATGCGCGGCAGCGACCCCGGCAGCTTGGCGTCGATCGACGCGATCCCCGAGTTGATCTTGCCGATGACCCGGTTGATGAACCCCTTGATCGCCGACGTGATCGACCCGGCGACGTCGCCGATGAACCCGCCGACGTTCTTCAGCCCGTTCATGAACCCGCTGATGAGGCTCTTGCCCGCCGACACGAACTTCCCGGCCAGCCCGGCGATCCGGCCCGGCACGCCGCTGATGAACGACACCAGGTTGCTCACGCCGCCGGACGCTGCGCTGCGCGCCGCGTTCATCGCCGACGACAGCGCGCCGGCCATGATGCTCGGCAGCCGCGAGAGGCCGGACATGACCCGGCCGGGCAGCCCCGTCACGAACGTCACCACGGCGTTGATGCCCGCGGTGGTCAGCGCCCGGGCGCTGGCCCACAGCTGGGTGAAGAACCCGGCCAGCAAGCCCGGCAGCGCCTTGAGTCCGTTAAGGACGAGGCCGGGCAGCGTCGTCACCGAGAAGATCAGCAGGCCGATGCCGACGCCCACGGCCTGGAGCGCCATGGCCAGCGCCGAGGTGAACAGGTTCCACAGCAGGCCCGGCAGGCTCGCCAGGAAGGCGCCGATCTTCCCGGGCAGCTCGGCGAACCACTGCCCGATCGACGTAAAGAACCCGACCACCGCGTTCCACGCCGACGAGAACGCCCCGCCGATCGCCGACCCGACCCCGGCCCAGTCGATGCTGGCCAGCCAGCCGCTGATCTGCGACAGCCAGCTCGACACCCCGGACAGCGGTTGCAGCAGCCAGGTCAGCGCCGACGCGATCGCCGAGATCAGCGGCGCGATCGCCTGCGCCGCCAGGAACTGCAACAGGATCGCGGCGAGCTGGATCAGCGGCGCCGCGACCTGGATCGCCATGGTCGCGAGCTGCGCGATCACCCCGATCAGCGGGGTCAGCGCCACGACGATCTCGATGATCGGCGGCAGCAGCGACACGATCGTCGGGATCAGCGGCATCAGCGCGTTCACCAGCACCCCGGCCAGCGGTGCGACCTGCGCCAGGATCGGGGCGAGTGCCCCGCCCAGCGCGGCCACGACCTGGCCCAGCGGCGGCCCCAGCTGGGTGAACAGCTCGGCGAGCAGCCCGGCGGCCGGGGCGAGGACCGCGGAGAGCGTCTGCCCGATCTGGAGCAGCACCGGGGTCAGCGCCGACACCAGCGGCCCGATCAGCGGGCCCAGCGCGCCCAGCGCCGTCGCCAGCGGGCCGATCAGCATCGTCACCAGCTGGCCGATGACCGGCAGCAGCGGCGCGACCGCCAGCGCGATCGACGCGATCACCTGCGCGATCGGGCCCAGCGACGGGGCCAGCGCCTGGATGCCCACCGACAGGGCGGACAGCACCGGGCCGAGCGCCGCGCCGAGCGTGCCGATCGCCGGCCCCAACGCCGTCGCGACGGCCTGCAACGCCGGCACGACCGCCTGCACCAGCGGCATCAGCGCCGGCACGATCGACTGCCCGATGATCCCCAGCAGCGTCATCAGCACCGGCGACAGGCCCGACGCCGCCGCGCCCAACGCGGCGAACACCCCCTGCAACGCCGTCGCACCCTCCGCCGAGGCGAAGAACTCTCGCAGCGTGCCGGTGGCCATCACCAGGTTCCCGAGCAGCCCGCCGCCGCCGGCCGCCTGGCTGACCGCCTGGAACACCGAGCTGAGGATCCCGCCGACATTGCCGGCGACCTGGCCGAGCTGCCGCAGGATGCCCAGCGCGGTCTGGATCGCCGCGGTGGCCGCGCCGCTCTGTGCCATCGCCGACAGCCAGCCGCCGAACTTCGCCGCCAGCCCGCTGGCCACACCGGACAGCTGGCCCAGTGACGGCAGCGCCACCACGACTATGTCGCGGAACCCGGCCAGCAGCGGCCCCACCGCAACGGCCAGGTTCGCCACCGCGTCCTTCGTCGTGCCGAGCACGCCGCGCAGCACCGACACGGTGGCGCCCTCGCGGGCGAACTCCAGCGCCCGCCGCGCCGCCAGCCCGAACTCGGCGGCGACGCCCGCAAGGCCGGTGCGCAGCGGCCCGGCCAACACCGAGGCGGTCTGCTTGACCTGCCCGATCATCGGGGCGGCGAACGCGTCCTGCGTCGCCGTCCGCACGCCCTCGATCGCCGGCTGCACCGCCATGAACTCGCGCGCCAGCTTCTGCGCCTGCGGCGACAGGTTCTCCAGCGCCTTCTCGAACGCCTTCGCGTCGCCCTCGGCGACCGCGCCCAGCGCGTCCCCGAAGCCGGCGGTGGCGATCTTCAACGCGCCCATCGCCGCCCCGAAGACGGCCGCCGCGCCGGGCGCCGCGAACGCCGCGCCGCTGACCTGCGTCAGGGCACCGGCCAGGCCGACCAGGCTGCCCGTCGCGCTGGAGGCGACCGCGCCGAGCGCCCCGATCTTCAGCGCCTTGTTCAGCCCGCGCTTCAGGTCCGGCGCGAACTTCTTTACGTCGCCGATGATCTCGATATACGCCCGACCCAGCGCCACGCTCCCAGCCTAGGCCAGTCTCCGCGGTCGCAATCGTTCACTGTGACCGGATAGCAATGCGGCAGTGAGCTGCACGCATGACGAAGGGCCTCGGTGACGCAACCGAGGCCCTGCGCCGTTCGCTCATCCAGCGAGCCCGACCCGTTCCGCGCCGGATCGCCACCAGCCTAACGACGCCGCGCCGAGCACCGGAAGACGCGCGCCGATGGCCGCCGTTCGGCGCATACGCGTACCCTCACGGTGCGGCGTGCCAGGCTGGCACGGTGCCAACAGTCGGAGGTGCAGGCCACGTGATCAGTCCCCTCGCGCGACGGCTTCGGCTCGGGCACGCCATCCGGGAGCTGCGAGATGCGGCCGGCATGACCAGTGCGCAGCTTGGTCGCGAGGCCGGGCTGGACCGTACCGCAGTGTCGAAGGTGGAGAACGGTGAGCGCCGGCCGCTCGACACCATCCTCAAGCTGCTGGACGTGCTCCTGCCCGAGGGCGACGAACGGTACCGCCGGCTTCAGCGAGTCGCCCGCGACGGGCTTGCCAAGGGCTGGTGGACCGCGCAGGAGTTCGCCGCCATGGGTGCCCGGCAGGCCCGCACAGCCGAGATCGAGTCCGGCGCCCGCACAATCCGTGAGTACCAGACCTCCATGCTGCCGGGCCTCGTGCAGACCGAGGCGTACGCCCGCCACCGGAGCCAGGTAGCGCTCGAAGACGGAGCCGACTTCGACCTCAACGGCACCGTCGCCGGCCGGCTGCGCCGGCAACAGCAGATTTCCGGCCCGGACGGGTCGGAGTACGACGTCGTGCTGGAACCGCAGGCCATCGAGCGGCTACCCGTGCCGCCCGCTGTGATGCGGGAGCAACTGCACCACCTGCTCACTCTGGCCACGACCAGGGAGAACATCAGCGTCCGCGTCCTGCCGGTTGACGCCCGGCTCGGCCGCGGGTACGTCCCGCGCTCCCCGTTCTCCCTGTACGCCTACCCGGACCCCGAGGACCTGACGCTCGTCGCCGTCGACACCGTGACGGCCGACCTGCTGGTCACCGAGGCCCGGGAGGCCCAACGGTACGCAGCCATGTTCGACCAGCTGCGCGCCGCCGCGCTGTCCCAGGAGGAGAGCGCGGACCTCATCCAGAAGGCGGCCGACGCCTTGGCTGCCGAAGCCTGACCCGAGGAGCCACCCATGTCCGATCCACAGTTCACACCCTGGCGGAAGTCCCGCCGGTCCGACGGCGGCCAGAACTGCGTCGAGGTGTCCGACGCCGTTGACGGCACTTCGGCCCGCGTCCGCGACAGCAAGGACCGCAGCGGCCCCGTCCTCTCCTTCGACGCCGCGAGCTGGACGTCGTTCATCGATGGCGCGAAGGCCGGGACGTTCGACCTGCGCTGACCTACTCCACTCCGAAGGGGCCGGCACCGTACGGTGCCGGCCCCTTCTGCGTCCACGGACGACAGACACACGCAGTCAATCTGCGCGTTCCCCTTGTGACATAGACCGGCTCCGTGCCATGCTGGCACCGTGCCAGCCAGCACAGTGCCGAGATGGCACCGTGCCACGCAAGACCATTCGCGAGAGACAGCACCCCTGGGGGCATCTCATGGTCCAGCTCGGTCTACGCGCACCACAGGAGCCCGCCACAAGGGACACAGGCCCAACCGTGCTCCCGGCGGACGTGCCGCCGCCACCGCCCGGCGAGCCGGTGCCGACCTACGGCTACGTCGTCCTCTCCCCCGCCGAGCGCCTGGTGGTCGCCGGTCACATGCTCGCCGTCCACGAGCCCGACGGCCCCGTCATCCGCCTCTGCCGCTCGTGGCCGTTCCTCGCCGTCAACGACCGCGACTGCATCTGGTGCCACAACCCGTGGCCGTGCAACGCCGCGAGCTGGGCGGAGCAGGTCCAGGTCGACGACTACGGCTGGGCGCTGTGACCGCCCCCGGCCGGCACCGCCGCTGGACCCGCTGGCTCCGCCGCCGCGCCACCCCGGACCGCCGGGCGTCGGGACCCGAAGCTGACGCCCGGCCCACCACCCCGGCCGCCCAGCCCTCCTGGAACGGGCCGACGCTCATCCTCTCCACCACCGTGCTCACCACCCCCGCCCAGCGGTGGCGCGGCAACGGGGGGCGGCCATGAACACCACCCGCCCCGGCCTGATTTCTGGCGGCTCCCTGTGCGGCCGGGCCGCCGCCTGGAGCCGGCGACCCATGGCCGCCAGCACCGACCCGTACCTGCTGCGCACCCTGCTGTGGTGCGGCCGGTGCGACGTGCCCATGCACCCGAGCCCGCACTGCGGCGAGCGCACCTACAAATGCCCGCTCGGCTGCCGCAAGGTCCCGCTCTCCGCCGAGGCCATCGAGGCGGTCACCTGGACCGCCGCCGAGCGCCGTGCCACCCTCTCCGGCATCGCCCCGCCGTTCCGCAAGTCGGTGCTGGAGCAGCTGCTGGTCAAGGTGATCCTCCGAGCCAACGCCCCCGACGACCTGCGCTACATCTGGCGCACGTAAACCCGCCCGCCGCGACGGGAGCGGCCGGCAAAGCAACCGAAGGAGCACCAGCGTGGACATGCACCAGCGGCCGATCGGCCAGTGGTTCAAGTCCAGCAAGTCTGGCCCCAACTGTGACAACTGCGTCGAGGTCCAGTTCCTCGGCGGCGGCAACGTCGAGCTGCGCAACAGCCGCGACCCGCAGGGCCCGACCCGGGTCTTCGACGCGGGCGAGTGGGACGCCTTCATCGCCGGCGCGAAGGCGGGCGAGTTCGACCTGCCCGCGCACGCCCGCTGACCCGGAGGCCGGCCCCAGCGTCGTGGCCGGCCTCCGCACGACCCCCGCCGGTCGCCGCTGTCCGCGCAGCGGCGGCCGGCGGGCCTGCTTCCAGCCCCGCGCCCGTCACCCCGGGCGCTACCGTAGGAGCCGCTGTCCCCCGACAGACGATCCACGCTGCCGGGAGGACATCAGTGGACATCATCAGCCGCGCCGAATGGGGCGCCCGCCCACCCGAGTCCCGCTCGACCGTGCCCTGGTCGAAGCGGACCGTCTTCATGGGGCACTACTCCGCCGCGAGCGCGACGCAGACCCCGCGCCAGATCCAGGACTACCACATGAGGGTCCGGGGCTGGAGCGACATCGGCTACAACTTCCTCATCAACAGCGTCACCGGCGACCTCTTCGAGGGCCGAGGCTGGACGACGTTGGGCGCGCACTGCGAGGGCCACAACACCGAGGCGATCGGCGTCTGCATCATCGGCAAGGACCAGGCCGGCAAGCAGGACGTCTCCGACGCTGCCCGCCGCGCCTTCAAGTGGCTCTACGAGGAGGCCAACGACCGCAAAGGCCGGCGGCTCACGCTGCTCGGCCACCGCGACCGCGGTTCCACCTCCTGCCCCGGCGACGAGATCTACGCCTGGCTCAAGGCGGGCCTCCCCATCGTCGGGTCGACGCCGGCCCCGCAGCCGAAGCCGCCGGCCGCCGGCCGGCCTGCGCCGGGCACGCCGATCGCCTTCCCCTTGCCCGCCGGCTGGTACTTCGGCCCGGCGTCCGGCCCGGCCTACTCGGTGTCCGGCCTGCACGAGCGCTACTTCCGGGGCCGAACCGACCGCGCCTGGCTGCGCGAGTGGGCCACCCAGCTCGGCCGCCGGGGCTGGTCGATCGGCAAGGGCAAGCGGTGGCTCGGCGACGCCGGCAACGACGGCATCTTCGGCCCCGAGTACCGGGCGCTCGCCGACGCGTTCCAGCGCGACCAGCGGCTGGACGTCGACGGGCTGATCGGCCGCAACACCTGGGACGCCGCGTACCGCAACCCGGTGCGGTGAGCGCCCAGCCGGTCCGGTGAGGGGGCAGGTAGGTGTGGCTGGCGGCGCAGATCGTCAGGGCCTCCGGCGGGGACGTCTCCGGCCTCACCGTGGCGGTGGGGGCCCTGGCGGTGCTGGCGACGGTCGTCACCGCGCTGCTCGGGTTCCGGGGCACCCTGCGCACCGCCGACGTTCAGCGGGAGGCCAACTTCGACAAGCGGGTCGACGAGCGGCTGACCCGGCTGGAGGAGCGCAACCAGTTCCTGGAGTCGGAGCTGGCCCGGTACCGCGACATGTACGCGCGGCTGCGGCTGGACGTCTTCGCCGCCGGCCTCGACCCCGACGAGCTGGGCAGGAGGTCCGCCGGTGACCGGGCGCCACGGTGAGCCGCGGTCGTACGGGCTGCTGACCGACGAGCCGGGGCTCGTCGTGCACAACCCCCGGCGGCAGCTCGCCAAGCTGCTGGTGCTCTACGCCGTGCTGCCGCTGCTGTGCTCGGCGGCGGCGGCGTACATCGCCGTCACCCTGGCCAACGCCAGCATGGACCGCCGGGTGGCCGCGCTGGAGCAGGACCAGGCCCAGCGGCGGCAGGCCGCCGCCGCAGCGGACCAGGCGCGGGACGCCCGGCTGGCCCAGACCCGCCGGGACCTGTGCGTCGTCCTGGACCGGGTGGTGCCCCGGGATCCGCCCGTGCAGGACCTTCGCCGCCGGTACGGGTGCACCGCCCCAGACCCAACCCCGACCCCGCCCCCGCCGCCCGTTGGGGGCGGGCCCGGACCAACCTTCAGCACGGTGCCGGGCGCGCGGGTGGAGACGTCGGGCGCGCCCCGCCCGGCGCCAGCTCCCGGTCCGACCGGCCCGGCCGGACCGCCGGGCCACAGCGGGCCTCCGGGCCCGCCGGCACCCACGCCGACGCCCCAGCCCAGCCCGGCGCTGGTGTGCGTGCCGCTGCTCGACCTGTGTGTGTGACCAACCCGAGGAGGGACCGACCCATGACCAACCCGAAGCACGCGCTCCCGAGCACCCAGACCCGCCACCCGTGGCGGGCCACCGCGCGGACCATCTTCGCCGCGGTGGTCGCGCTGCTGTCGCTGCTGCCGACCATCGCCGCCGTCGCTGGCATCGAGGCCATGCCGCTCGTCGCCCAGGCCCTCGCCGTCGCCGCCGCGGTGACCCGCGTCCTCGCGATCCCCGGCGTCGACGACTTCCTCCGCCGGTACCTGCCGTTCCTGGCGTCGGCGCCGGCCGGCGAGGTGGCGCCGCCGCTGCCCCGGCGCGAGCCCGGCAGCGCCCTGTTCCGACGCGACGGCTTCCGCTGATTGCAATTGGGAAGGAGGACGGTCCGGGCTCGGGGCCGCCCTCCTTCCACCTGGCGCCCCCGGCCTGGGTGTGGAACGGCATCCAGGGAGCGGACGCCGGCCAACGCCAGCAACGCACAGCCGACGGTCACCCAGACCCGGGGCCGTCGCGGTGCCGCCTACTGCCGTTGGCGACTGCTCGCACCGCTGACGCCCCTTGCCAACCGCCTTCTGGCCGGTTCAATTGCGGGTCTTGGGTACGCGGATGGGTCGCGGAGTGGCTCGCTTCATCTCCTGCAGTGGTACAAGGCGCATCGCGGCCTGGTCAAGCACCGGATCCGGTCCCGTAGGGCGGTTGTCGTAGAGCAGTCGTTGCAGGTCCCTGCCGGTGGGATCGAAGAGCATGCAAGTGGCCCGATAGGCGCCCATTTGATGCTTCTTGGCTTGTAGGTATGGCCATAGATAGGAGACAGCAGCGTCTGCATCTTCCTCTGGTCCTCGACATGCCCAGACGAGCAGCACGTGCTTGCCGGAAGTTTCTCCCATCAGATGCGTCATTGAATGGTGCTGCCGGTCGCGCCGTACAAGTTTGGCGAGGTCCCCGGCGTATCGGCCGAATGTCCGTTGGACTTGTCCGTTGCCCTCCAACAGCGAGGTTGTTGTCGACAGCCAGCCGGGGGCCCCGGTTCTGGTGACCTCGTCGACGAGCTCGACGAGCTTTTGATCGGCGATGAGTCGCGGCTTTTCTGCCGGCGTCGCCGTCGGGCTGAGTTGCGATTCGTACCAGGCGTCGAGTGGTTCAGTGTGGCTGGTGACCAGCTCGGGGCGTTGTGCGGCGAAGCGACGCAGGTCCGCGGTGGACGGGGGCCCGGACCACGGCAGCGCCTCTGCTGTCTGGTGCGGGTCCGGTTCGACATAGAGGCCTCGGGCGAGGAAGAGCAGGAAGAGGTCAAGCTCGTCCACAGCCCTGTACTTCCATGTCGCTTCTGGCTGGGTGCGGCGGCGCAGGTAGAGCAGCAGTTCGCAGGGGCGGTCCAGCAACTCGCAGACGATGCGCAGGTCGTGCACCGACACGGTCCAGGGGATATGGTCCGGCTTGAGGATGCCGGCGGCGACCAGCATGGTTGTCGCGGTCGTGACACCGGACAGATCTTCGAGCCCGACCGCGATGGTGTGTATCTCGCGGACCCCGCTGACGTCGATCCACTGGTCGTCATCGAGCCGTATCCGCCGGTCGGTCATGATGCGCTCACGGAGCCGCGCGGCCTGGTTCGCCGCGTCGGTCACAATGTCGCGCAGCTTTCCCCGCAGCCGGCGGGCGACGCCGCCGCGTGCCTCGGCTGTCAGCGCGACGGACTTTACCTCGATGATCAGCGCGACGTCGTCGACGAGGATGAGGCCGTCGCCTTCGACGCGCTTGGTGAACGTTGCGGGATCGGTCTGGGGGGTGGCCGCTTTCGGGTCGGGGACGAAGTAGTTGAACCCGCGGAAGACTTCAGCACCTGGGAGCACGCCGGCCAGCAGATCGATGGCGCGGGTCTCGACCCACTCGCCACGGTGATCCTTGTAGGTTTCCCAGCGGTTGGCTGCTTTGAGCCTGGTCTCGATCACCTCGCGTACGGCGGGCAGCGCGAGCGCGTCGTGGACTAGCATCCGCCGGCCCTGCGCGTCGGCGACGATCGGCGCCGTACGCAAGGGGTTGTCCCCCCGGAAGAACCTATCGAGGGTCTCATCGAGGTCGGCTAAACCGGTCAGGGTAAAGGCATCGAGAACAGCCTCAACGGTGGAGCGCTCGTAGCCGGTGTGCTGGGCGATGGCGTCAGGGTCGATGACGGTCGCGTCGGCGATGTTCATGGTGAGGTCTCGTGCCGCGTCGAGGACTTGCTGTACGGCTGCGCGATGCTCCTCCGCTGGCAGCTGCTCCTCGTCCATGTCGTGGCTCCGCCACGACATGATGTACGGGAGGCTCGCGTCCCGAGCTGCCTCCATGCGCGAAAACCGCTTCGCTAACTCCCTGATTGACAGCGATCGGACTGCTTCCATCACGTTGACGGCTTCCAAGCCCGTGAAGCCCAGCGTGACCCGGCAGTCGTCGTTTACGGCCGGATCGCCGAACAGGCCACGCAGGGTGTCCAGCAACATATGCGGATACACCGGGTTGCGAAGGGTGATTTCACGTTGGACCGAGTGGAACAGGATCGCGCTCTCCGCATCTGACGGCGGCGAGTCAAACAGCGCGATCATGTTGCCCGCGGCCAGAGCCTCCCGAGCAGCCGCCTCCACATACGGTGGCAGGAACTCGGACTGGTCAGCCGCTGCAGAGACTTCAGCTGTGGAGGAATCTCGACACACCAGCGCCAGTGCGATCAGCTCCAGGACCGCAGCCGACGGCTCGGCTCCGCTAGTGGCGCTCTTCATGATCATGGCGACACGGACACCCGAAACGACTTTGACCAGATCGAGACCGCACGCCAGCCGAGCGACCTCCTCGACCGCCGCTCGCAGATCCGCCCGCGCCGCTGCGGCAGCCTCCTCGTGACTGCTGGCCGACTCTACGTACCGAGCGAATCGCCCATACGCCTCTGCAACTGCTACCTCTGTCGCGGATGGGGCGCGCTGGCCCATGCGTGACCTGTGCGTGCCGGCTCGTTGCCTCTTCGCGCGACGCGCGCGCCGCTTCCGTCTGCTGCTCATCGCCTGCTCACGCCGGCAACATACCTCTGGCGGGCGACAGACCACTGCCCGCAATCCTCCACCGCAAGCCCGCGCCGCTTCCGGTTACCCATCAACTGGACCCTGCCAGCGCCCGGGCGAAACTCTGGTCGGTCTCCTCGTCGGACCACTCCTCGCGGCCCTCCAGCTCCACCTCGACCGGCGGGGCCTCCAACGCCTGCCGGAACTTCGCCACGTCCTTCTCGTCGCCGCCCTCCACCCACCAGGCGTAGATCACGTCCAGCAGCGACGGCAGCGGCAGGTCCAGCGGCTCCCGGCCGGTCCGCATCAGCAGCGTCCCGTGGAACTCGGGCCAGCGTTTGACCGCCAAGGTCAGGAGGCGCTGCCCGACCCAGTAGGGCGGCCGGACCACTCCTCGCACACGTGCTGGAAGATCCCCATGGCGTCGGTGAAGTCGAAGCTGTCGTCGGTGGACAGCAGCCGCTTGCGGAACACCGTCAGGCTCTTCGGCTCCAGCGTCTGCTCGAAGAAGTCGAGCACCGCCGCCACCTGGTCCGCCTCTGACCGGCTCGACGAGGCCGCCGCCATCAGGTACGCCAGCTGCGCGTCCTTCGGCGCCCGGCACACCATCTCCACCCCGTCCAGCTTGAAGGGCACGTCCGGCAGTTTCCTCTCGCCGTCGGACTGCTTCGCCACCTTCGCGCTGGTCGTGAACTCCCGCATCCTGCTTCCTCCCTACGAGCGAACGAGCCGGAACCCCTCCGGCACCGCTACCTCTTCCATCGCCTCGCGCAGCCACGGCTGCGCCCGCGTCCCCGGGTGGTTCACCAGGCTGGTGAACACCACCTGCCCGCCCGTCTCGAACCGCAGCATCCCGCCCGGCCGCCGGGGCCGGATGACGTGCGCCCCCGTCCCGTCGTGAACGGCCGCCGCGTACTCGACGTCGTTCTCCACGAACCCGTACACCTGGCCGCCCCGCACGCCGACCTCCTCACGGTGCGCCGCCCGCAACCGCCCGGTGTCCACCGGGCACTTGAGCACCGCCCGGGTCCGCACCTTCCGGGTCACGCTGCGGACGAACGCCAGGACCGGCCCGGTCGGGCCGGTCAGCAGCTTGCGCACCTCGCCGGCGAACAGGTCGACGCGCGGCCGGACGACCACCGCCATCAGCGGCGGGCTCTCCGCGTCTTGCCGTCGCCGTCGGCCTCCGTCGTCGGCGCCGGCGTCGGCTGGCTGGCGTCCGGCGGGGCCAGGTCCGCGGTCGCCGCCTGCTCGGCCGCCTCGCCCTCCAGCACCTCGTACCGGCCGGCGTCGACGAGCGTCGCCAGCCGCGGCCCCCACTCCAGGTGCAGCACCGCGCCGTCCGCGACGCCCGGCATCGCCGTCAGCGCCTTCACCGTCACCTTCTGGCCCTTGCGCATCGGCCTCACTCCTCGCACACGCAGATGTTCGTCATCACCGCGACCAGGACCTCCTGGCCGACGCAGCCGCCGGACGGGCCGACGCTGGCCTGCTCCCCGATCCACACCGACTCGACGGTCGGCAGCTTCTGCAGCTCGCACAGCACCGTCCGCCGGACCCGGCCGGCGTCGTCGGCCAGCTCCGCCGCGCTGCGCTCGAGCTGCGCCGCCGTCGGCGGGTTCCCCGCGTCGTCGGGGCTCGGCGCGCACCGCGCCGTCCCGGCGCCCATCTCCACCGCCCAGAACACGCCCGGGTCGCCGCCGTCGTCGAGCGGCGTGCCCCGCCCGGCCGGGAACTCTCCGGCCAGCACCGGGTACGTCCGCACGATCCGCACCCACGCCTGGCCCTCGCAGCACGAGTCGATCGCCACGTCCCGGCCCGGCACCACGGACACCACCGCCGGGGTGCCGCCGAGCGCCCCGTCCAGCGCGCCGCCGATGAGCTCGCGCAGCCTCACCGCCACCGGCCAGGCCACGTCGTCGACGGGCTCCACCACGGGCTCGGTCACGACGTCCTCCTTCGTCCTCGGTCCAGGTCCGGCGACCACACCACCGTGTCGCGGGGCAGCCGGTTCGGGTTCACCACCCGCAGCCACTGGTCGACCTCCGGCAGCCCGGTCATCCCGTCCCGGGCGAGCTGCGCCGGGTCGACGAACGTCTGCTGCACGCCCTGCCGCACCAGCGACTGCACCCGGCGGGGCAGCCGGCACGTCGTGTCGGCGACCATCGCCTTCGCCGCCTCGCAGGCGTACGCACCGGCCGCGACCTGCCCGCCGCCCGGCACCGGGATCCCGCGCTGGTAGGTGACCGCCCACGCGCCCGGCTGGTCGTCGGCCGCCGTCAGGTCCTGCCCGGTCGGCCAGCTCCCGCCGTCGGTGCGCACCAGCCACCGGCGGTCATAGACGGCGTACGCCTCGGCCGGCACCACCTGGCCGTCGATGAGCACCCGCACGATCGCGTGGACCGGGCCGGGCAGGCTCAGCTCCTGCCCGACCGGCCCGCACGCGCACACCCCGGCCGGGCAGCCGCAGAACGCCACGGCGACGCTGCCGTACGGCAGGCCCAGCCACGACTCCCACCGCCGCCAGGCCTCACCGTCGCCGCGCCGCACCGGCCGCACCGTCGACTCGCACACGCCGAACCGGCGGCCGGACAGCGCCCACAGGACCTCGGTCGCCAGGTCGGTGGCCGCCTTCCGGACCGCCTCGTCGTGCTGGTCCCAGCCCTTGCAGTACGCCGTGTTCAGCGGCCAGTCGCACGGGCCGGTCCGCGCCGGCTGCGTCACTGTCTACCTCAGACGGCCGGGGCGACGAACGACTTGAAGCGCTGCGACCCGCTGGCCGTGTGCGTGACCGTCACCAGGTAGGTGCCGGCCGCCGCGTACTGGTGGGTGGCCGTGGCCGCCATCGCCGGCCCGGCCGACGACGCCCCATCGCCCCAATCCACCGTGTACGCGTCGTCCGGCGCGGCCGGCACGTACGTCGGCGCGAACTGCGCCGTCATGCCCGTCGGGTCGGTGGCCTCCTCCGTCACGGTGCCGTCCGGCGGCCGCACGGTCAGCCCGCACGTCGGCGCCGGCGGCGGCAGGTACGTCCAGTCGAGGTGCAGCAAGTCCTGGTCGCCCATCGGGTCCATCAGGGCCTCGACGCCCGTCTTACGCAGGTAGACGTCGTACGGCCCGACAGCCCACCCCGGGTTCTCGATCGCCTTGCCGGTCAGCGTGAAGCTCGCCGCCCCGTTCTCGATCGTGAAGTCGCCGATCTGCCCGTCGATGATCTGCGGGAGCAGGAAGTAGCCGAACCTCGGCCGCTGCAACGACCCGGCCACGCACTTCTTGAGCTGCGTGCCCGACCACACCTCCAGCGCCACCGCGCTGTCGAGGTTCACCGCCGTCGTGACCCTCATGCCGGTTGCGTTGCCGTCCTCGTCGAGCACCACCGGCATCCCGGTGAACAGGGTGTACAGCTCCGGGTCGACCCGCCCGGCCGTCACCGTCACGTTGTACAGCTTGATCCGCCGGCGGGCCGGCTCGTAGACCAGGCTGTCGCCGTTGGCGTCCTTCTGGTCGATCTCCTCGCCGTCGTCGACCTCGGCCGCGTACTCGACCGAGACGAAGCCCTTCGACGTGACGTGGACCGGCCATCCTCCGGCGCCCAGGATCGGGTCGCCGCACACCCCGAGCCTCGTGGCGCGGAGCATCTTCCCCTTCACCGGGGTGTCGCACACTGCGGTCATCTGGCATCCCTCAACAGCGAAGGTCCATGCCCGGCCCGCAGCCAGCGGCGAATACCCCGTCAGCGTAGCCGAGACAGGGCCCCGCCCAAGCGGAGCGGGGCCGCACCCGGCTGGGTGCGGCCCCGCTGTCTGCGGCCGTCAGCTCAGCGTCCGACCGTCAATCACCTCCAGCTCGGCCCCGAGTTCGGCCACCCTTGCCTTGACGCTCTCGGCCACCTCGTCCCAGGCCTCACCGGTTACCACCACGGCGCTGCGGCTGTCGCCCTTGATCCACGTCACCATCACCGCCGTGCGGACGTCGAGGACGTGGCCCGTCCGCTCGCAGAGGATCTGCCGCATCACCGCGTGCCGCAGCACCTCCCGGTTCAGGAACTTCTCCCGGTCGGCGTCGTTGTCTGCCATCAGGGCCGCCAGCACGTCGTTCATCAGTACCTCCCCGCCGGGACGGGGGCGCTCAGCCGCGCCGTGCCCTCGACGATCCGGCCCCGGCAGCCGCCGCACACCACCTCGGGCACCCCGCCCTGCGCCAGGTCGACCGGCGTCTGCACGGCACCCTTGCAGCCCTGGCACCGCAGCGGCAGCAGCCGGGGCAGCCGCATCCCCAGCAGCAGCATGTCCCGGGGCACCAGCGTCTCCCTCGGCGCCCCGCCGCGCGGCAGGATCACCAGGTTGACGCAGGTCGGGAACTCCCGCACCGACTGCACGTCGGCGATCTCGATCAGCTGCCCGAACAGCAGCACCTCGTCCCGGCGCCTCAGCTCGTCCGCCCGGATCGGCTGGCTGCCCGGTCCCCTCGTTCCAGCGGTCACGCCGCCGTCTCCTCTCGCTCCAGCCAGCAGAACCTGGCTTCCACATCGACCACCAGCTGCGCCGTCAGCTCGGCCCACACGTCGGGCGGCAGCGTCGCCAGGTGGTGCCACCGGCCGCGGTGCGCCGCGTAGACGTGCAGCGCCCCCAGCCCGTGCTCCCACAGGTAGGCCCACCGCTCGTCGGCGGCCGGCGTCTCGCCGAGCTGCCCGACGAGCGCCCGGCCGCACCGCCCCTCGTGGACGCCGCGCCCGACGCCCTGCACGTACCGCCACTCGCACGGGTTGTGCTCCGTCACCTGCGCCGGCCACCCCGTGGCGGCCAGCACCGACCAGTCCCGGCGCAGCAGGACCTGCACCAGCCGCGCCGTGTTCCCCTGGAAGCGGCCGTCCCACATCGCCCGCAGCTGCGCGAGCGTCCAGCTGGGCTGGCCCTCCAGGTCGACGGGCCGGGCCCGGTACCACCGGCCGCCGCCCGGGGCGAACTGCCCCACCAGCGCCCTCACCGGCCCGACTCCATGAGCCGGATGCGGGTCACGTCCCGGGCGGCCCGGCGGACCGCCTCCATGTAGCCGCGGTAGTCGGACGCCCGCCACTGCGCCGCGTAGCCCGCCTTCTGGACCTCCAGCAGGTCGAGGGTGGTCAAGCTCGGCAGCTCGTGCAGCGACCAGCACGCCCACGCCTGCCACCGCTTCGCGCCCGTCTCGGGGTACACCCCCAGGTAGACGTGCAGCCGGTGGCCGCCGAACAGGTACGCCCACTCGCGGTCGCCCGCGCGGGCCTCGGCGATCCGGCCGGTCTGCGGCGGGTAGCCCTCGGAGGGCACGCCGACCATGTGGCCGGTCGGCCCGGTGCCGGGCACCGCGTACAGCCGCGACCAGTCGCACTGCAACAGCACCGTCGCCGCCCGCTCGGGGCTATGGCCGCACAGCTCGTGCAGCAGCACCGACAGGGCCGGGACGACCATCGTCGGGCAGCCGTCGTGCTGGACGTGCCGCGCCAGGTACGTGCCGTCGGCACCCTCGGTGCCGACCAGCGCGCGTAGACCCATGGTTTACCTCCACGTGAACCGGGTCTTACTTGGACAGTTACCTTGCCGCTGTCCGGCCGCAATCGTCAATAGCGACCGGACAGCAAGAGCCCGTCTAGGGACTCCGCACCGGGGCCGGGCACGCCGCCCAGCCCCGCCTACGCAGCCACTAGGCGGTCGCGTCGACCGACCAGAACTCCGTCTCCCCGTGCCACGCGACGACCGTGTGCGGCGACGGTGCACCGTCCGCCAGCCAGGCGAGCATCTTCTCCACAGTCGACTCCCGGTAGCGCCACGCGACCCGGCTGGCCGCGTACTCCTCCAGCGCGTCGCGCGTGCCGAGCACCCGGGTCGTCCCGCCGCTCCATCTGGTGACGATCACCGTCACCGGCTCCTCGTCCGCCGGCCGCGCGTCGCACTCGTCGACCGGCTCGCCGCGCGGGCACCTCGGGGCGCACGGCCCGGAGAAGTGCTCCCCGCACTCCCGGCAGCAGTCGTTCTCGTCCAGCCAGCTGTCCGGCCGGCCGGCCGCGACCGCCGCGCGCTTGCCGGCCCGCACGGTGCTCTTGCCCATCTCAACCTCCAGGTGAATCGGGGCAGGGTGTACATATTCATTGTATGTGACCAGCACCTTTGCGTACATTTTTTATGTATACATGTGGGCCGTGTAGCGCGTCACACACGCGGCCGGTCAGAACAGCGAGCCCTGCCGGTACACCGCGTCGGCGTCGAACGTCGACGAGGCCGGCGCGGGCGGCGGCGGGGGCGGCGGCTTCGGCGCCGCCCGCCGCATGTGCCGCGACAACTCGCTCTCCGGCGTCGGCAGGTCCAGCAGCTGCCGCAGCGCAACGATCTGCCTGGCCTGCCGCCACGCCGCCTGCATCTCGTCGATCGCCACCTGACGGTCCCGCAACGCCTCGTGCATCCAGGCGTCCTGCAACCCGTCGCCGCAGCCGACGACCACCCGCCAGCCCAGGCCCCAGAGGTGCAGGTTCACCGCGCACAGCGCCGCCGCCAGCGGGTCCAGGTCGTTGGCCCACCACTCGCACCTCGTGGGGTCGAGCCCGTTCTCCCGCATCGCCTGCGCCGCGCCGAGCAGCATCGTGCCCGTCCCGGCGCACGGCTCCAGGATCCTCGCGCCCTCGTCCGGCGCGACCATCCGGCCCAGCAGCAGCGTCACGCTCTCCGGCGTCAGGAACTGCCCGATGCCCTTGCGCCCGCCGTGGCTCTTCATCTGCTGCAACAGCATCCCGAGCAGGTCGGTGTCGCCCCAGCCGTCCGGCCCCCACCGGCCGAACACGCCGCGCCGCAGCGCCGCCTGGCCGACCGCGTGCACCGCCCGCTGCGTCGTCTCGTCCGGCTCCTCGTCGATCCAGTACCACAGGTGCTTCGTCCGCGGGTTCAGGTCCGGCCGCAGCGCCGCGAACTCGCACCACAGCCGCTGCACCAGCAGCCAGAAGCCCTCGTAGTCCAGGCGCTCCGCCGCCTCCCCCAGCCGGTCCAGCTGGTCCGGGACGGGCGCTTCCCGGGCCACCAGCGCCAGGGCGGCCACCACGCTCATCGGCACCTCGATCCGCGAGCCGCCGTACCGGCTGTGCCACGCCTCGTCGACCGCCTCCGCGATCGCCCGCGCGTGCTCCCTCGGGTCGCTGGGCACGGCGTTCGCGCGCCGCGCCATCGTCGTCGTCATGCTCTTCCTCCACGTGAACTGCCGGCGGCCTGCCCGCCGGCGGGAACGGCAGCGCCCCCGCAGCCAGCACGGCTGCGGGGGCGCTCGGGCGGCTCAGACCAGCCGCAACACCTCCATCTCGGGCAGGCCCACCACCGTCTCGTGGGCCAGGTCGTAGAAGTGGAGCCGCACGCTCTCGCCCAGCTCCTCGCGCACCGCCACGGCGGCGGCCTCCTCCATCACCCGCGTCCAGTCGACGCGCGGGGCACGCTCGTGCCGCCGCTCGGTCAGCGCCTCCAGGTCGAACGACAGGACGTCGCCCTCCTCCACCTCGGACAGCGCGATGACCTCCCACTGGTCGGCGGTCGGCTCGGCCTCGATCAGCTCGATGCTCACGGTCAGCTCCCTCTCTCTGGCTCGCTCGGTCAGCAGTTGCCGCAAACGCCCGACGCCGGCAGCTCGCAGAAGCACCCGTCGCACAGCCGCTTGCGCACGGCCGCCACCTCCCGCGCGTTCTCGGCAGCCTGCTTCTCCCGCGCCATCCGCTCGCGGTCGGCGTACACCCGCGCGTTGTGCTCGCGCGCCGCCCGGTTGTAGGCCAGGCGGGCACGCTCCTGCTCCTCCGTCTCGCGCGGGAAGAGGCCCTCGCCGGCCACCAGGCGCTCGCGGAAGCCCGCGGTCAGCGCGTCCAGCGCCTCGATCGTCCGGGTCATCTCGTAGCTCATCTCGCGGGCCATCGGGCACTCCTCACGCACTCGGGGCGGTTTGCTGTACATATTCATTGTAGGCAGACGCCAGGCCCCTCTACAAGTTTTATGTATGGCTCGGGCTGTGGAGCGGACCACACAAACGACGACGCCCCCGCGCCCACGTGGGGCGCGAGGGGCGTCGGGCCGCTCGGCTCAGAACGACTGGTTGTACACCTCGTGCGTGTAGCAGTGCCAGTAGAACTCCTGGTTGTCGAAGCCCCGGCAGTCCGCGTGATCCATCGCGGTCCCGGGCTCGACCTTCTCCACCCGCTCCACGCCCATCACCCACACGGTGTCGGCGCCGCTCTCCTGGACCCACACCATGCCGTCGCGGACCTGCATCACCTCACCGTGCCGCCGGGTCGGCTCCCACAGGGCGTCCCAGCGCACCTGGTCCTTCTCGGCCAGCTCGGGCAGCGGCTTCTCCTCCGGCTTCGCCTCCCGCGCCGCCTTCACGCCCTCGGCGACGATCGCCAGGGCCTCCCGCCGCTCGGCCACCTTCATCATCGCCGCGTCGACCGCCGCCGCCTTGCCGCTCACGGCGGCCAGCAGGTCGCCGCGCACCGACGTCCGCAGCTCGCCCGCCTTCGCGCCGACCACCGCGCCCTCGGTTGCCCCGATGAGCTCGTGGGAGTGCCGCTCCAGCTCCTGCTCGGCCTGCACCACCCGCAGCGCCAGCTGGGCGACCAGGCCGTACCGGTCGGCGCCCTCGGCCTCCACCTTGAACTCGGCGAGCAGCTCGTCGACCCGCTTCTCCATCTTCCTGCCTCCTGTAGGGGTAGCGCGTTGCGTACATATTCATTGTATGCGAATTTCAGCTCTGCATACATCTTTTATGTACGCCTCGGGCCGTGGAGCGGGTCACACAAAAAGCGCCGCGCCGCCTGGCACGGGGAAGAAACCAGGCAGGGCGGCGCGGTCCGGGGCGAGGGGTACCGGTCAGCTCCGCGACGTGCGCGAGGTCGACCGGGACGCCTTCGTCGACGGCTGGGAGGAACCGTCCGCCGACTTGGCGTCCGCCCCGGACCCGTCGGCCCCGGCGTCAGCCGACGTGCCCTGCGCGGTGACCGGCTCCTCGGTCGGCGCCTCGACGAGCTGCCGGCCGTCGCCGGAGCCCAGCACCTTCTGCGCCAGGTCCTCGGGCACGTCGAACGCCAGCCCGATCGGGCCGTCCGTCGTCGTGCGCACCTCGTCGTGCCGCTCGGCGCCGGCCGCGTCGAGCAGCTGCTTCGCGAGGGCCTGGGCGTCCTCGCGGTCCTTCGGGTAAATCAGCGGCATGTCTCCTCCTACGCCGGCACGCCCGGCAGCTTGACCTTCACCGCCGCCACCGCGCAGCTCCACCCCACCGTGTAGAACCGCTCGGCGACCGCGAACACCTCGTTGTCCGTGCGGTCCAGGGCCTCCGGCAGCTTCGGCAGGAACACCGCCGACCGCCGCACCATCACCGGCCCGGTGGCGTACAGCCACGCCTCGTCGACAGCCGGCGCCGCGCCGCCCGGCCCGACGCCGGTCGTCTGCGCGAACACCAGCGGGTTGCCCAGCGGGGCCACCTGCCGGGGACCCTCGATCCGGGTCAGGCCCTTCCCCGCGAACCATCCGGCCGTCCACCGCGGAGCCCACACCGCGCCGAGCACACCCGACTTGTCGCCGATGTGCTCCTCCAGCAGGCCCACGCCCTTCTCCAGCGGCACCGGCGCCGCACCGGAGTTCGCCAGGACCGCGGTGCCGGCCGCCGCCAGGAACTCCGCCTGCCCGGCCTCGCCGGTCCATACGTAGTGCTCCAGCGACTGCTGCTCCACCGCCCCCATCGCCCGGCGGGCCCGGTCGAGCAGGTCGTCCCGGGCAACCGACCGGCCGGTCAGACCGGCGTACAGCCGGACCACGCCGGCCTTCACGTTCGGCACCCCGTCCGGCACCGTCATCGGCGCCCGCGCCGGGTCCGAGGCCGCCGCCGCGCTCGTCGGCGCGGGCGCTTCGACGCACTGCGGCTCCCACTCCACCCCGGCCTGGAACTCGCGCTGGTCGGCGGGGTCGACCACGACCGCCGCCGAGAACAGCCCGTACCGGTACGGCGTCGTCGCCGGGGCGTCCACGTACACCAGGGGTTGCGTCACCCGTCACTCACCTCTCGGGGCTGGGAGCCGCGTCCGAGCTGGGCGCGGCCCCGTCAAACGGGTAGCTCAGACCGCCGAGCAGTCGAACGCCACGGTGCTGCCGGTGACGCCGGTCGGGCACAGCGGCACGCTCACCTTGTAGGACACGAAGCACCGCTTCACCAGCAGCGTCGCCTGCTCGGTGAACAGCGCGATGTACTCGTTGTCCTTCAGCTTCGTGCTGTCGTAGACCGCCGACAGGTCGATGATCGGCTTGCCGCCCTTCACCCACGTGCCCGGCGCGTAAATCAGCAGGTCCGCGGTGCCCGGCCACTGGCCCGGGGCCACGCTGCCGCCGAAGCCGTTGCCGCCCGCGTCGGCGTACCCGTCCTGCCAGTCGTAGACGAACTGCGGGCGCAGGTGCCGCCGGGTGAACCAGGCGACGATCTGCTCGTCGGTCACGTCGAGGTAGTTCACCCCGGCCCGGCGCGACATGTCCGCCCGGATCCAGTCGATCAGCCACAGCGGCGCCACGCACTCGAGGAGCTGCCGGCGGCTCAGCCGGTACCGGTACCGGTAGTCCGTCGCCGCGAGGGAGATCGCGCCGAGCAGCGCGGTGGTCGTCTCGTCGCCGTCGACGTCGCCGCCGAGGGTCAGCGCGAACTGCGTCGACTGGCCCGGGGCGGCGGCCATCCGCTGAATCAGCCGGGCGTTGATCTTGTGCTCGTGGGCGGTCAGCGCTCGCCGCACCACGTCCCGGGTCAGCTCAGGCCACACCGCGTTCTGCACGATGTCCTGCTCGATCTGCACCCCGTCCACCTCGAGGCGCGTCTCGGCCCAGTTCACCGTCGGCACCCGGTACGAGGACTTCTCCACCCCCGCGGTGCTGTCGGCCTCGGTCTGCACGAAGCCGATCCCGGAATACAGGTCGCGGAAGTCGAGGTTCGCCGGCACCTTGATACCGCCGCCGCGCGGGACCGTGATGCCCGGGAGGTCCAGCAGGCCCTCGGTCGTCTCCAGGCCCTCGCACAGCTCCCACAGCGTCTCCGACGGGGCGCCCCAGCCGCCGGCCGCGACCAGGTTGCCGCCCGACAGCCGCGACTCCGACGCGGCCAGCTCCACCAGCTCCATGTCGGTCAGGCCCCTGCCCCCGGCGACGAGCGCCTGGTCGACGGGCAGCTCCACCCGGGCCACGTTCTGCTTGATGCGGGTCGCGACCCCCACCCCGCGCGGGAAGCCAGCGAACTTGTCGTCGAACGCCGACGCGACCTCCGACACCGAGGAGAACACGTGCCCGTGCGGCACGTTCGGCACGTCGGCGGCCGCCTTGATGACCGCCGACTTGCCGGCGCTGGTCATCTTCGGCTTCGGCTGTCGGCGGGCCGCCCGGCGGGCCAGCGACGCGACGACCGGCGTCGGCTGCTGCTGCGCCGGCTCCTCGGGCGCCGGCTCCTCGGCCGGCGCCTCCTCCGCTGGCTCTTCCTCGGCCGGCTCCTCCTCGGCTTCGCCGCCGTCGCCCTCGTCACCGTCGCCATCGCCGCCCTCCGGAGCGCCGTGCACCGTCGCGGTCAGGTCGTCCAGCTCGGAGGCGACCTGCTCCGCCGCCTGCTCGATCCGCGCCTGCTCCGTACGCACGGACTGGACGAATGCGGCCAGCTCACGCAGCCGGGCGAGGCCGTCCGCGTCCAAGGCCGGGTCGTCGCGGAGAGCGTCGAACGCCGCAACGGCCTGGCTCTCCAGCTCGGTCAGCGCGTCGAGATCGAGCCCGTCCAGGCTCGGAGGGATCTGAAAGTCCACCGTCGGCTCCTCAGCACGGTAGGGATCTCGTCCCGACCGGCCCGCAGCCAGCATCGGCGGTTCAGCGCACAGCGTAACCCACCATGCGACAAGCGCTCGGCTGCGACGATGGTGGTCGACCGGGGGTTTCGGCAGCCGCCGTCATCCTCCGTGGCTACAACCTGCGTGAGCCGCCAACGCAGCCCCACTCGAAGGCGGAACGGCAGTGTGTAACTGCCCACCACCACGCCTGAGTCGCAGGCGCCTACACGGGCAGCGACGACAAGAGGAGTTGGAAGCATCGAGCAGGAAAGGTGGGCATGTCATGAAGCCCAGTACCGCCAGGTAGGTACGCAACAGTGGGAGAAACCGCGAGCTGGATCGCCGCGGTTACTCCCCTATCGATCCCAGTGCTGCTCATCGTCTCGGCTCACTATTTTGTGGGGCGGGTCGAGAGGACGGGCGGACACGTCGAGGTCGAGTGGAAAGCCGTTGCGTTCCGCATCAAGTGTTCGTTCTCGCCAGAAAACCCTGGCGATCCACCCATCGGACATCAGGACCAGGCAGTACCGCCTGACGTGAACCCGGACGGAAGTCCCCCGGAGCTCACCCCAGGCGCCGCTGGCCCCGGGAACGGGGGTGGCGGCCCATGACATAGACGTTGCGGTGGGGGGGCCCCCCCCGGGCGCCCCCCCCGCGACGACGGTGACAGGGGGGGGGGGGGACCCCCCCCCCCGCGGCCCACAGCGCGAAACCCGGCGCGCGAGGAGCGGGGAG
>NZ_JBFAJK010000044.1:0-42621 GCF_040655175.1 Micromonospora sp. NPDC050495
CCGCGCCGCAACCGGCGGCGCCACCTCGCCGCCACCAGCAGCCAGGTACTTCTTCACCGTCCGCCAGTTCAGGCCCGTCTCACGAGCGATCTCCGAAACACTCGCACCAGCCTCGTGCAACGCCCGGAACCGACGCACATCCAGCCACCGCTGCTCATCCATCGCCCCCACCGCCAGCCGCCCCACGCCGGTCCGATCACGACCCGAGCAGCCTCACCCTCAGTCACCCGCTGACGACGGACAACCAGTGCGCACCTCTGCAAGATCAGCTGTACCTAGCTCTGCACTCCAGGCCGTACCCCGACAAACGCGGCGATCAGCGAGAAGATCGCGAATCCGGCAGAGCCGGCCAGCAGGAGCCGGCGACGGCCGATCCGGTCGGCCAGGGCACCGAAGGGAATCAGAAACACCGCCACCATGAGGCCGTAGATGTCGCTGACCCACAGCTGGCTCACGACGGATGCTCCCAGCTCGGCCGTCAGGGTCGGGAGCGCGAGGAAGAGAACGTTCTGATCCATCGCCACGACCAATGCGGGCAGCGCCAACAGCACCAGTGCCCGCCACGGTGCGGGGCTGTTCATGGCGCATCCTCGAACAGCACCCGGCGGATCTCCACACTGCCGTATTTCAGAACGGGCATCTGGCGAGCCCACTGCTCGACGTCCGCAAGTGAGTCGGCCTCGATCACATACTGGGCGAACACCAGCTCACCGTCGTCGCCGCCAGGCCGTTTGGCGGGAAGGTTGCCTGCCGGCAGATCGAGACCGAAGGACTGCACGAGCCGTCCCGAGGTCGCGAGTTCGCGGTTGAAGCGATCCCAGGCGCGCATTTCCTCCGCGTGCTCGGGCGATCCGTCGGCGGGGCCGTGGCCGGGCACGAACTTCGTCATCACTAGATAGCGGTCCATTACCTCTTCCTCCCGGTTGCATTTTGCAAGCGGTCAAACCCTAACGTAGACTGCTTGCATGACGCAACTGGAAGATGGCGTGCTCGACGTCGCCGTCGGGCGATCCGCCTGTCCGATCAATCTCTGCGCCGAGCTCCTCGGTGACCGGTGGAGCGTCATCGTCCTGCGCGACCTCACGTTTCGCGGCCCGCTGCACTTCCGCGAGATCCTGACCGGGTCGACGGAAGGGATCGCGACGAACATCCTGACCAGCCGACTCAACAAGCTCGTAGCCGCGGGCATGCTCACGCGTCATGGGGATGAGCACCACCGGCAGAAGGTGCGCTATCACCTGACGGAGGCGGCGATCGACTTCGTGCCGGTCCTCACGGCGATTGGCGCCTGGGGCAACAGGTGGCTGCCGGCCGACCCGGACCTGGGCAGCGCCGCCGCGGCGCTGGCCGCCGGCGGCACGCGGCTCCAGCAGGACCTCATGCACGAGCTGCGCCGCGAACACCTCGACGGACAACCACTAGGACCCGACAGCCTCCGCCACCGCCTGCTGCAGAACCAATCCTCCAGCCGGGGATCGTGATCATGGCTCGACGAAGGCTTGCCGGGCGTAGTGGACTGGCCAGGACGCAGCGGTGGCCGCAGGCGGCGCTCGGACTGATCCGCTGCGGTTCGGCGCCGATTCAGAGGGGCGCAATCCAGGCGGTGAACAACATCGCCACACCCAGGCCGAGATCGAGCATGAAGCAGGCTTCCGCAAGCGATCGGGGTACGACCCTGTTGCGGACGAAGTACACCACGTCCCAGGCGGCGTGACCGATGGCGGCGAGGGCGGCCAGGTACAGCGCGGCGACGGGATTCACCATCATGGCGGTGAGAGCGACGGCGCTGAAGCCCAAGAATGCCAGCGTCTGGGCTCCGAGTTCGCGACGGTCGATGTCGTTACCGCGGAGGAAGCCGAGGACGGCAAACCCTACCCCCATGACCAGTAGGGTCGCAGTGGGGTCGAGCCCGGTGAGGCGGGCGAGGATGACGGCGACGCTTGCCGCCCCGACCATGATCCAACCGCTGCGCTGGGAACCTATGGCGCTCGCCGCGAGATAGCACATGGAGGCGATGACGATGATCATCGCAGTCACATGAGAGTCGCCGCCATCCGCGACATTGGCGAAGAGAGCAAGCAGACCGAGAACGGACGGCCAACGCCCCAGCAGGTGGTGCCAGATTCCCCGCTTCTGCCCAGAGATGTCGTGTCGGTGATCGTGGAGCTTCGCTTGGGTGTTCATGCTCGAAAGCCTCGGCCACGGTCCTGCCCGGTGAACCCGTGAATCGATCACGAAGACCCCGTGCAGACCGGGCAGGGCTGCCGGCTCAGACCCACCCGTTTTCACGGGCCACTCGATGCGCGCTGGCACGACTGTCCACTCCGAGCTTTCGGTTGATGGTCGCGAGATAGTTGCGCACGGTGCCCGGCGAGAGGAAGAGTTCTTGCGCAACATCCCGGATGGGGCGATCTTCCTGCGCGGTCGCCAGCACGTCGGTCTCGCGAGCCGTCAGCGGAGACGGGGCCAGCGTCAAAGCGTCTGCCGCCAGCACGGGGTCGACGTAGCGTTTCCCTTCGTGCACACGCCGCACGACATCAGCCAGCGCTGTGCCCGGCGCCCCCTTGGCCAGGAAGCCACGCGCACCCGAGGCGAGGGCCCTGCGCAGCACGTGCGGGTGGCCATGACCGGTGAGGATCACTCCCGCACACTCTGGAAGCACCCGCGCCAGTTCGCCGATGACCCCGAGCCCATCCACTTTCGGCATTTGCAGATCGATGACCGCGACGGCGGGTCGATGGAGTACGGCGCGCTCGATTGCCTCGCGGCCGTCGCGCGCCGTGGCAACGAGGTGGATGTCTTCCTCGCGCTCGAGGAGGCCAGCCAGCGCGTCTCGGATCAGTTCGTCGTCCTCGGCGAGGAGGACCCGGATTGGCTCGCTCATGATGGTCGCCCAAGGTCCTCGCGGGACTCCAGACGCAACTCGAAGCAGTCTTCCCCGCTACGGCCGGCAACGAGAGTGGCCCCCACCGCGGCGCAGCGGGCCGAAAGTGCCGCGATGCCGGTCCCGTCGGTGTCGTGCGCCGGTAGAGATCGACTGACACCGTCATTGACCACGCGCAAGGTCACCAGTGAAGTCGTGGCGGAGATCACGATCGATGCGCTGCGGGCTTCGCTGTGGCGCAGCACATTCGTGACCGCCTCCCGGATGACCGTTGCCAGGAGGGCGGCAAGCGATGCTGGTACGAGTGCGAGAGCCTTCGGATCAGCGTCGATCGTCGTACGGATTCCTGCCGAACCGAGCACGAGGTCGGCTGATTGCAACTGGGTCGGGAGGTCGGTGGCGGTTTCTCCGTGGATCGCGCGTCGCGCTTCACGGAGCGTTCCGTTCGCCAGATCCCGGATGCTATTGCTCTCTACTGCGGCTCGCTCCGGGTCCCCCGCAGCGAAGCCGGCCGCGAGTTCGGCTTTGAGCGCGATGACAGCCAGACGGCGTCCGAGTACATCGTGCAACTCACGGTCGGCGCGCAGCCGCTCCTCGGCGACAGCGAGCTCGGCCTGAGCTTCCCGCCCGTCTTGCGCAGCCAACCACAGTCGGTGAACCCACACCAGCACCTGACACATCGCCCACACCGCTACGGCGCAGCCCAGGCTGGTGACCACGCTGGGGATGGGTGACCCCTCGAAAGCGGCACCCCCGACCCCAGCGGCACTCACCAGCACGACAGTCGCCGCGACGCCGCCCCGCCAACTCGCCAGCGCGCTCGCGGCGACGGCGAAGCCTGCGAGCCAGGCCCAGGGCTGTTCGCCCGGCTCTGCCCAGGAGTAACTCGGCGCCCACAGCACCAGGGAGACCGCTATCAGCAGCACCGTATTCCGGATTCCCGCGGCGGGGACGCATCCGGGATCAACCGCGTCGACCAGGACAAGCAGCAGAGCGAACCCGAACACCGCGAGGCCACCGACGAACACCGCGGTGAGCGACACCGTCGGAGGTGCGGTGAACGACATCGCAATGATCGGAGCCCACGCAAAACTGGCCATCAGGAAACCGAGAACGATCCAGCGTGGAGACGTCCCGGTCGTCCGCGACGGCAGGTCCCGTCTGTTCAACGCCATCGGAGCACCTTCATGGAGACGACGACCGACCTCATGACGCGTCCGAACCACCATCCACGCTGGTAGATCTCTCGCGCCTCAGGAAGATCGGTCGGATGCAGCAACCGCATCACCGCGGGACCAGGCAGGGCCACCGTCTCGTGCGTGTCGTTCACGCTGGCCTTCAAGGAGTCTTCCTCACGTAGTCGGCGTCGACGTTTGCTCTGCCGAGTCCGTAGACCTTCTGTCGGGCCACGCCGAGCGCTTCGGCAACGGCGACCGCGCTGAACTCGTCGAGCAATGCCTCGACACAGACCGCCCTCACACTCGCGGCGCGGGCGACGAGATGCGACATCAGAGCGCTGATCTCCGCAGCCAGCAGCGCGACGGCGCGTGCGCCACCGAACTGGGCGGCCCACCCCTCCCCACCCGACGTCGCCGCCGCGTACAGCCGATCCCCTGCGTCGCTGAGATGAGATTCGACTTCTTCCGGCGTGACGCCAGCGGCACGGAATCGCTCCACGACCGCATCGAACGTCGTCGCCCGATCCCGGCCGCGATGCGCGAGGACGCGTGCCCACTCCGCCCCGTCGGAGAGTGCAGCGCTTCCGAGGAGGTTGTCACCCCTGGGGTTACTGCTCACGTCGTCAGCATCATTCTGCGACTTCGGAATGTCAACCCTGGGGTGACAGCCAGGTCCTCTCCGTCACGTTTCGGTCCGGATTGTTCACGTCCCACAGGCCATAGCCGCAGGCCAGGGCAGGACGGCCGGCCCATAATTACCTCGGGTACACCTCCGGACCAGTTAGCCGCTGGCCGGCCGGCCAGATAGGAAGCGCGCATGCTGAAGGGCAAGACGGTCGGGCTCCGGGGCCGGCACGAGGACGACATCCCGATCCTGCGGGCCGAGCTCTACGACGACGTGGTCTACTCCTCGCGGTCCGAGAGCCGGCCGTGGCGGCCGATCACGCCCGGCGCGAAGGACCCCCGGCTCGTGGTGGACGACACGGATCAGGGGCACGTCACGTTCTCCGTCGTGGAGCTGACCGGGGGCACGCTGGTCGGCTCCGCCACGCTGTGGGGCATCGACAACCACCACCGGTCCGCGCACATCGGCCTCGGGCTGCTCCCGTCCTGCCGCGGCAAGGGCTACGGCACCGACGTGGTCGCGGTGCTGTGCCACTACGGCTTCGTGGTGCGCGGCCTACAACGGCTGCAGATCGAGACGCTGTCGGACAACGCCGCGATGCTGCGCTCCGCCGAGCGCAACGGCTTCGTCCGCGAGGGCGTGCTGCGCTCGTCGGCCTGGGTGCTGGGCGAGTTCATGGACGAGGTGCTGCTCGGGCTTCTCGTCCACGACTGGAAGCCTCGCTACGGTCGCGTCGACCACCGCCGCTGAGCAAGCGGACGTGCCGGTGGGAGCCACCGGCAGCCGCTCCTGACCCGGCTCAGCGTTGCGGCCCGTCCCACGACCATCGTGGAATGGTCAAGCCCGCCGGGACGTCATCCGCGGACTCGTGATAGCGGGCCATGGTCGTCGTGGTGGCCCAGGCGAAGTAGTCGTGCAGCACCTTTCGAACTGGGTCGGCGGTGAGTCCCACGTCGTCCAGGGCCCGGTCGAAACAGGCGATCGCGCGGCGGTCCATCTCCTCGTGTGGGCCGTTGCCGCTGTGCATCCGCACCACCGACGTCTCGTCTCCGTAGGTCTCGGAATAGCTGGTGGGACCGCCGAGCGCCTCGGCCCAGTAGGCGGCGAGTCGCTCGGTGTGCTGAGGATGGAACCCGTGGCTGAACGCGTGGCTGACGACCTCGTCGGCCATCACCCGGGCGTGCCATGCCGCCGCCAGGCGGAGCAGGCCCGCGCTGCCGCCCGCAACCTCGTACACGCTCTGCATCGGCACAGGATGCCAGGGCCGGCGAAGGCCCGTGGGCGAGGACCTTCATGTCGCAGGCTGCCGGCCGCCCTGGCAGGCCCCTATCGCATGGATCGGCGGCGATACCCTGTCCGGAACCGGCAAGCGCGTGAGCTGGTTTCCCGCGACACGGCCGGGATCGTCCTCGCCACGCTCATGTTGATGGCAGCCGTCGCGCTCACCTGGCTCGGCATGACTGCCACCAGGCCGTGGGCCATCCTGTCCCAGGTCGTCGCCGTCCCGCTGTCGGTCTACGGAGTCATGGTCGGCATCAACGCGTTCTTCTTCCACGAGGTCGGCGCAGCCAAGAGCGGCGGCGGGACAGACCCCACCCCGCCCAGGGCGAGGCGGCGTCGGAGGAGTGCGCCAACCCGACCTGAGCGGTCCCTTGCCGCCACACCGGGGTGTCCCGTGCCCGTAGGTAGGGTCCACACACATGGGGCCGGCCAGGATTGCGGTGGGAGCGGTACTCCGGTGGCCGCACGACGACCGGCCATTGCGGGTCATCGCGCATGACCGCGGCGTGGTCATGTACGACACGTGGTGGCCGCACCTCGGCAGGTGGGGCCTGGCCGACCTCGGTGAGGTCAAGAAGCGACGGGTCAGCTATTACGTCGCCACTGCGTCCGCCCTCACGGAGAAGGCCGCGTACGTCCGCTCCGAGCCCTTGACCAAGGACGAGGTGGCGCTGCACCGGCCAGACCTTCCGTTCGCTGTCGGGCAGTGCGAAGTGCTGTCGTGGCCGGCGGAAGCACCGGAGTCGACCGAGGCGTTGGCGCGGCGCCGGCGGGCTGCGGGCGGTCCGGAGGGCGAGGCGCTCGCCGTGTCAGAGGTGTATCTGCTTCCGTTCGGGCCGAAGGGCCGCGAACGAGCCGGAGTTCGGGTCGAAGCTGACAACGGCACCTCGTTCAGCTGGGACGAACTCGTCTGGAAGGCGGCGGTGATCCAGGCGCCGTTGGTACGCGCCGGCGCGTCCGTCCCGGGCATCGGCATCTACCGGTCCGGCGTGTACCGAGGGGTCCCCGCCTACTACCTGTGGGGTTCACAGAGCCGCCTGCATGACCAGATCGCGTCCCAGGCACCCCGGCCAGGCACCGGTTGAGCGTCGTCAGGTCCGCATCCACCGCCGGCACCGATGGGCAATGGGACGACGTTCGGGTGAGGCCTCCGGGCGGCCCTGTGCCGATGAGCGGTGGTGGCAGCGCTGCGCGGAGCAGGCGTCAGGAGACCGATGGCGGCCAGCGGTGTCCGCGCCACTCGTCCCAGGTCGCGAATCCGGCCGGTGGGTCATCAACGGGTTCACTGCCGTCGAGTTCGCCTGGCGTTGGGACCTCGAAAGTTGCCGCCCACCCGGCGAGTTCGTCGTCGGACATGGGCCAGGTCGTGTGTGCCGCCTCGGCTTGGCGCTGATCAAGTCGGCTCCGCTGCTCGGCCGGGGTGACGCTGAAGTAGCGCAGCTCCACCCTCGCGCCCAGGTCTGCTGCTGCCTGGCGTAGCGCGGAGCGCTCGTCTCGGCTCCAGAGGCCGAAGTCGATCACGACGCTGTTGCCCAGTTCAAGGGCGCGCAGCCCGATCTGGATGAGCCGTCCTTCGATCACGTCCCCAGCCGATCGCGGATTCTCGTGCCCGTAGAGAGCCTTCACCCATTCGTCCTTGGTGAGACGAAGCGCCTCCTGCTCGATCTCGATGCGCCGAGCAGCAGTGGTCTTCCCGGAGCATGGGAGTCCCACAGTCAGGAACAGTGTTGGTCGCCTCATCATCGCTCCCTTCCGGTCGGACCGACCGTCGCCGCAAGGCCAGCGAGTGGCTGCCGATGTCGCCAACTACGCCCACCGGCGGTCGGTCATCATCCACTATCCGGTGCGGGACGGCGTCGGCTGAGGCGCGCCGATACGCTCCGGGGCGCGTTCGGTCGGCCGTTGCGGGGCAGGTCCGGCTTCCGGCGGACGCACACCGGTGCGCCATGGCGTGACGTACCCGCGAACTACGCCCATGGCAAACGCTGTATCGATGGATCCTCACCGAGCCTGCCGATCACGCGCTGGGCCGCTCGGCCGAGGAACAGCAGGCGGGGTCGGGGCGGCCGGCGCGCGGCCGGGCAGAGTCGGCGCCGTCAACCGTCCGCCCCCGCCGAGCGCCGAATGCGGTGGTCCCGGAGAACGGTGCACCGGTACTGTCCGGGCTCACCATCAACCCACACGGCGAGGTCAACATGAACAGCGATGACGGTACGACGGTGCTGTGGCGCCCGACCGGGCCGGCAGAGCTGGATCTCGTCCGCCAGTCCGGATGGCGGGCGTGGCCGCCGCGTCTGCCCGATCAGCCGATCTTCTACCCGGTCCTGAACGAGGACTACGCGATCATGATCGCCCGGGACTGGAACGTGCCGGCCTCCGGCGTCGGCTACGTGACCCGCTTCCACGTGGAGTCGGAGTTCCTGAAGCGCTACCCGGTGCGCCAGGCCGGCGGGCAAACCATCCTGGAGCTGTGGGTGCCGGCCGAGGAGCTGGACGAGTTCAACGCCCACATCGTCGGTCTGATCGAGGTCGTACACGAGTTCCGGTAGCCGCCGGCCGGCGGCGTGGGTGGCCCTCATCGGATGATCCCGACGACCTGCGGCCGGTGCGGCTGGACGACGCCGGCCGCAGGCAGCACCGCCGGAACGACGGACGGCGTCGGCACAGTCGGGCGGACCGGTTCGACCTCGGTGGCTTCCGTCGGCTCGTCGTAGCGGTACGCGCCGGGCTGGTCCGGCTCGACAGCCGGCGGGGTGACCGGGGCGTTGGACAGGACGACCTTGACCAGGGCAAGGAAGGCCAGCGACGGCACCGCCGCCACGGTCCAGCCACACACCGACGATTCGGCTTCCGCGACGTGGGCCGCGAGGGACAGCAGCGCGAACGCCACCAGCAGCGAGCCGACCAGGCCGACGGGTCGACCGGCGCGGCGGCGGGCGCGCAGTTCCAGGCCGAGGTAGATCGTCATCAGTTCGACCGCTACCGCGTTGGCCCAGCCGATCAAGGCACCGCGCTCCGCGCGGTGCGGGGCGGTGAGCCACCGACAGCCGCCGGGACACCGCCCCACGTCGGATCAGCTCAGCGCGAGTTCGTCTGGGAAGCGCTCGTGAAGCGCGGCGACCGCATGCTTCAGGCAGTAATCGAGGCTGTGGCCGTCGACCCTGATCGACGCGCCATCGAGCCGCTGACCCGAGATCACTACGGTCCAGGGCTTGCGCTCCCGCTCCCCGTCAATCTTGACCAGCCCGACCAGACCCATCTCCCCCAGGTGCTCCAGCAACTCCGGCACGCACTCGTCCCACCTCATCCACGAATGGGATCATCGAAGCCCGCGACGGACGCCACCGGGTCGGCCTGATCGTGCGTCAGGGCTTCCGACTGCCGCGCCAGTCCAACCCCGGGACTGGCTTGCCACCGGATCACCGGGTCGCGGCACCAGCTCCACCGCCAGGAGGTGCCCGACCCTCCTCCACAGCCGCCGGCTCCGCTCCGGAACCATCAAACGCCGGCCCTCAGGCGGCCCGCAGCGGCATAGCCAGCCCGACTCGGGAAGAGATTCCACTAGCTGCCGACACTGATGACCTTCCCGCCGAGCCCGGACCGGGACGTGGGCTGGCCGACCAGTTCGACGAGCACTTCGTCGCGATGATCCTCCCCGAACACGGCAGTAACGGCTTCGGTGAAGGCGGAGACGAGTTGTGCGATGACTCTGGCTGCGTCCTCTCGCGCGAACACCTCCTCCCGCATGCCGAAGGTGACCGAGGGGGCGGCTGTAGCGACCGCCGCTCCGCCGCGGGCCCATCGACCGGTAGGAACGCCGATCAGCCTGACATCCACCGAACTTCTAGCCCACGCGCCATACACGGAGGCGACGGCGTTGGTCAGTTCCTCGATGAGGTTGTGTTCATGCCCGACCAGTTCCTCTTCAAGCGCGTAAAGCGTCACGTGGGGCATCGGCAACTCCTCGGTGTCGGATTGCGGCGGCGGGCCGGTGACCGGATCGTCTGCGAGCAAGCAGGGTAGGGCCCGTCGTCCGCATGCCGGAAGCGATTTCCATAGTGTCGCTGAACTGAGCCGGCGCTCAGGCGTCTCCAGGGCGTCAGGCCGTCAAACGCCGGCCAATGTTGACCATGAACGACCATCGACACCCGGACATAGAACCAGCTCAGAGCCATGGTCACGGCTCTGAGCTGGTGGGCGACGGACGAGTCGACCTGTACGCCGGATTCTGTGACCGACGCGCCGCGAGGGCGCATCGGCGGCGGCCATCCATCTCGGCCTGCCGTTGCCGGCAGGCTCCAGCGGCCTACCCGCAGACATCGGGCGGGCCGCCCTCAAGCGTCTGCGCGGGTCGTCATCTTGCGGTGACGGCCCTTTCTTGGCCTTGCTCCGGGTGGGGTTTACCGAGCCATCCCGGTCACCCGGGATGCTGGTGGGCTCTTACCCCACCGTTTCACCCTTACCGTCCCGTTACGGGCCGGCGGTCTGTTTTCTGTGGCACTGTCCCGCGGGTCACCCCGGGTTGCCGTTAGCAACCACCCTGCCCTGTGGAGTCCGGACGTTCCTCGGCGACGGGCCGCAGCCCGTCGACGCGACCGCCCGGTCGACTCGTCCGTCGCGCACCCATCCTAACGACGGGCGCGCCCCGCCCATTTCCGCCCCGGTACGGGAGGGCTGCCGCCCCCGTACCGGGTGTCCGTCACCAGGCCGACACGATCGGCTCGTTGAAGATCCGCTCGCCGGTGGCCGGTTCGCGGAGCGGACCGGAGGAGCGCACCACGCCGTCACGGTCGACGCCACGCAGCAGGACCGGGCTTCCGACGGGCAGGGTGAGCCGGGCCACCCCGTCTGTCACCGGCGCGCTCGCCCGGACCGTACCGTCGATGACCGCCTCGATCCGGGCCACGCCGCGCCGGCTTACCACCAGCAGCTTGTCGGTGAGCACGGCCCGGCCGCCGTCGCGACCCGGCATCCGGACGGCCAGCAGGTCGTCCGCCGGGGCGTAGCCGGTGGCCACGAGGGACGGTGGCAGCGGCCCGTCGGGCGGCGGGGGCTCGGCCGGGGCGGTGTCCCGGGCCGTGCCGACGGCGAGCAGTGGACCGGCGCCGGTCTCACCGACCAGGAGGAGGGTGGGTCCGCTGCCCGGCGGGGCGAGCAGCACCGCCTGGCCTTCCGCCGGGCCGAGCCGGCCGGACCAGCGGAGCACCGGCCGGGTCCCGTCGGCCAGGCCGGACTGGCGGGCCAGGGCCGCGTACATCCGACCGGCCTGCCGGGCCACGGTCGGATTGGGCGGTTCGGCGCTCGCCGCCCACCGGCCGTCGTCCGGGTACGTCCCGTCCAGGCCCTCCATCTCGGCGGCCCACATCGGCCCGGCCTGCCGGACCTGCCCGTCGCACTCGACCTGCCACCAGCCACCGGCCGACGCCAGGTCGACCAGGACGTAGCCGTCGGTGGCGACGGCCTGCCACTGCCGTCGCAGCCCGAGGTCGTCGGGGTGGGCGGCCCGGCCCAGCAGGACGCGGCAGCCGGCCGGGGCCAGCCCGAGCAGCCACTGCCGCGGCGCGCCGGAGGTCTGGGAGGTCGCGGTGAACAGGGGGAACGGTGCGGCCGGCAGGTTGCTCGACCCGTCGCCGCGCAGCAGCCGGGCGGGTGACGCGCCCACCGGTCCCTCCCGGTCGACCAGCGCCGCCGACGTCGCCGAGTGGTAGACCAGCACCACCTGCCGGAACCCGGCGGACTCGTCGGCGTAGAGCACCTTGACCGTGGGCAGGTCGTCCGCCATCAGGACCTCGGCCCGGTTCCGGTCGAAGAGGCGGGCCACCTCGGCGATGAGCGCGCGGTCCCCGGCCAGGCTGCCCCGGGTCGGCGAGTCGATCAGACGTCGGGCCCACGGCGAGTCGATCGGGTGGCCGTGCCCGACCGGGGAGTCGTCCACCGCCGGCCGCGGGCCCGACGCGGTGAGGGCCGCCGGTCCCGCCAGCGCCGCCGCCAGGATCGCGGCCACCGCCGCCCCGAGTCCCGCGAAGCGGCGCCGGCGGCGCCGGCGGGCGTGGCGGATCAGCCGCTCGTACGGGTCGGGGTCCGGCACCACGGTGCCGGCGATCCGGGTCAGCCCGGCCCGCAGTTCGTCCACGCTCATGCCCGCTCCCCCAGCAACCCGCCGGCCATCCGTGGCCGCGGTCCACCCAGCACGTCCCGGAGCCGGGCCAGCCCGCGGGCGGCCTGGCTCTTCACCGTCCCGACGGAACAGCCCATCGCCGCCGCGACCGCCACCTCCGGCAGGTCCTCCCAGTAGCGCAGCACCAGCACGGTACGCATCCGGACCGGTAGCCGGTCCAGCGCGGTGAGCAGCTCGTCCCGCACCACCACGGGTTCGGTGCTGTCCGGGCCGGCCCGCTCCGGCAGCGTCGAGGTGAGCAGCTCCCGCAGCCCGACGCGGCGCCAGCGGCTGGTCCGCTCGTTCACCATCACGCGGCGCACGTACGCCATCGGCTCGTCGACCCGCCGCCAGTGCCGCATCACCTTGAGCAGCGCCTCGTGCACCAGGTCCTGCGCGGCGTCGCGGCTGCCCGTCAGCAGGTACGCGGTGCGCAGCAGGTCGGCGTAGCGGACCTCGACGAACTCCCGGAACTCCGGGTCATCCACCCGTCGACCCCCCGTCGTGACGATGCACGGCTCGCTCCCTTCGCTCGGCCCGGTCGATGGGAACGACGCGGCAGGATGCCGAAAAGTTGAGTTACCGGCGGGCCGTACTAGCCTCTTGAGATCATGGACCTCTCCGACGCCGCACTGCTGGTCGCCGCCGGTCTCGCCGCGGGCACGGTGAACGCGGTGGCCGGGGGCGGCTCGCTGATCACCTTCCCGGCGCTGATCGCGACCGGCCTGCTCCCGGTCCCGGCCAACGTCAGCAACTCGGTGTCGGTCTTTCCCGGGTACGTGGCCAGCGTGGCGGGCAGCCGGGCCGACCTGCCGCCGGGCCGGGCGCTGTGGCGCCTGCTGCCCACCGCGGTGCTCGGCACGGCCGTCGGCTGCGTGCTGCTGCTGGCCACGCCCGCGCGGGCCTTCGAGCTGGTGGTGCCCTTCCTGGTGCTGGGCGCGACGGCCGTGCTGGCCTTCCAGGATCCGCTGCGCCGGCTGGTCGGCCACCCGGCCGACCTGAGCCCGCGCCGCCGGACCGTCACGGTGCAGGCCATGGTCGCGCTGGGCACGGTGTACGGCGGCTACTTCGGCGCGGCGCTCGGGGTGATGCTGGTGGCCGGGCTGGCGCTGGTGCTGGACACCACCCTGGCCCGGGTGAGCGCGATCAAGAACCTGCTCTCGGCCGTGGTGGGGTTGACCACCCTGGTGGTCTTCGCGCTCTTCGGCCCGGTGAACTGGGCGGCCGTCGCGGTGGTCGCGCCGGCCACCCTGGTCGGCGGGTACGTGGGCGCCCGGGTGGTCCGCCGGCTGCCGCCGGTGCTGCTGAAGAGCATGATCGTGGTGTTCGGCACGGTGATCGGGCTCTACCTGCTCTACCGCGCGCTGCACTGACCCCGGACAGCGAACCGCCCCGGCGCGCGTCGCACCGGGGCGGTTCGGCCGGGAGGCCCGAAGCCCGAGACCCGAGACCCGAGGCCCGAGGCCCGAGTCAGTACGCCTCGCCGACCGGCTCCTCGGCGGCGTGCTCGTTGCGCCGGGCGGCGGAGTTCCACCGCGACCAGAGCACCCGCTCGCCGTAGCCGGCGGCCATCACGTGGGCGAAGGCGAGGTAGACCAGCACGCCGACGGCGAGCACCCCGAAGCCGACCCAGAACGGCAGCGCCAGGCTGTGCTCCGCGAGCTTGCCGGCGATGATCGGGGCGGGCGCGGCGGCGCCCCAGCGGACCAGGTTGAACGCGCCGGTGGCGACCCGGCGGTCGGCGGAGCCGAGGCCGAGCGCCAGGTCGGTGAGGTTGGCGTTGGCCAGGCCCATGAACAGGCCGGCGAGCACCAGCACCACCAGCGACATGGCGGTGCCGGTGGAGGTGGCGAAGAGGACCATGCAGACCAGCAGGCCGCCGATCGCGACGCCGACGGTCTGCACGGCGCCGATCCGGTGCGCCAGCCGGTGGCCGATCAGCAGGATGCCGGCGGCCAGGCCGAGCCCCCAGCCGGTGAAGGCCAGTCCCAGCGGGATGACGTCGAGGTGCAGGTAGAGCGGGGTGTAGCCGAGCACCACGAAGAAGACGAAGTTGTAGGCGGCGGTGACCACGCAGAGGGTGATGAACGCCGGCTTGCGGTAGGTGGCGAAGATCTGGCCGACGCGTACCGGGGCCTGCTTGCGGGCCGGCTCGCGGAGCTTGCGGGCGGCGACGCCCAGGGCGAGCACCATGAACACGCCGCAGACGAAGAAGGGCAGTCGCCAGCTGATCTCGCCGAGCAGGCCGCCGATCAGCGGGCCGACGGCGAAGCCGAGGCCGAGCGCGGTCTCGAAGAGGCCGACCACCCATTCGCGGTCGTTGGCGAGGTTGACCAGCACCACCATGGCGGTGGCGAAGAACATTGCGTTGCCCAGCCCCCAGACGCCGCGCAATACCGAGAGCTGCACGATGTCGTTGCTGAACGAGGCGAGGATGGCGGCCAGGCCGACCACCGAGACGCCGGTGATGAGCACCGGCTTGAAGCCGAACTTCCCGCTGGCCAGGGTCGCCGGGATCATGCCGACGGCCATCACCGCGATGTACGCGGTGAAGAGCAGTTCGACCTGCCAGGCGGTGACCCCGATGGCCGCGCCGATGGCGGGCAGGATCGGGTCGACCACGGCGATGCCGGCGATGGCGAGGAAGGCCACCAGGGTGGTGGCGTAGATGGCACTGCGGTTGGGCTCGGAACGCCGATCCACTCCGCGACCTCCAGGATAGCTGTATTATGCAGGTAATCAAGTTGTATCCTACAGCTATGAGCGAGGACGCCAACGCGGGAGATGTCACACTCGGCCGGATCGAGACCGAGGTCGCGCTGCTCATGCGGTTCGGCGAAGCGACCCGCCGGGCCACCGGCAGCGCCGAGCACCGGGTGCTGGACCGGGCCGCGTACGTGATCCTGCGGCACCTGGACAGCGCCGGCCCGCAGAACGTGTCGGCGCTGGCCGCCCGGCTCAACCTGGACGGCTCCACGGTCACCCGACAGGTCTCCGCCCTGCAACGGGACGGCCTGATCGCGCGTACCCCGGACCCGGCCGACGGGCGCGGCACGGTGATCTCCCCCACCCCGGCCGGCCTGCAACGGATGGCGGCGGTGCGGGCGGCCCGCACCCGGCTCTACGGCGACATGCTCGCCACCTGGTCCGAGACGGACCGGGACAACCTGGCGGAACTGCTGCACCGTCTGAACCAGGCGCTCGACTCGCGTAACCGCCGCCGCTGAGCGGGTGGAGCGGGGCCCGGCCCACCCAGCAGGCGTAGCGCGGGCCCCCGCCCACGCAGGCGTAGCGCGGGGCCCCCGCGCACGCAGCAGGCGTGGCGCGGGGGCCCCTACTTTCCGTCAGGCGACGGGCTCCCGAGCGGAGTCGGCGTCGCGCTCGGTGCCGGGGGTGACCCGAGGGTCGCCCTCGTCGGCGAAGTAGTCGTCCGGGGTGGTGCCGTCCACCCCGTCGGCCACCTTCGTCGCCCGCAGCACCAGGGTGAGCAGCGCAGCCACCGCGAGGTTGACCAGCACCGCCACGATGCCCACGTAGATCGTCTTCTTGGTGTCGAAGCCGAACTCGGAGAGCGGGAACGCCGAACCGGCGAAGTGCTTCTTGCCGGTGGTCGGGTTGCCGATCTGGTAGAGCATCCACATGCCCAGGCCCATGCCGGCCACCCAGCCGGCGATCAGCGCGCCTCGGTGGAACCAGCGGGTGTAGAGGCCCAGGGCCACCGCCGGCAGCGTCTGCAGGATGATCACACCGCCGATGAGCTGCAGGTCGATGGAGAACTGCGGGTCGAGGAAGACGATGCAGGCCACCGCGCCGACCTTCACCACCAGCGAGGCGATCTTGGAGACGTTCGCCTCCTGCGCCGGGCTGGCGTCCCGCTTCAGGTACTCCTTGTAGATGTTGCGGGTGAACAGGTTCGCCGCCGCGATCGACATGATCGCCGCCGGCACCAGCGCGCCGATGCCGATGGCCGCGTACGCCACGCCCGCGAACCAGTCCGGGAACTGGCTGTCGAAGAGCAGCGGCACCACGGTGTTGCCGTCGACACTGCCGGCCTTGGCGCCGGGCAGCGGCTTCACGTTCGCCGCGATGGCCATGTAGCCGAGCAGCGCGATCAGACCGAGCAGCAGGCTGTACGCCGGCAGCGCGGACATGTTCCGCTTGATCACGTCGCGGTTCCGGCTGGCCAGCACGCCGGTGATGCTGTGCGGGTAGAGGAACAGCGCCAGTGCCGAGCCGAACGCCAGGGTGACGTACTGGAGCTGGTTGTTGGCGTTGAGCAGGATGCCGTCGCCGGGCGCCGGAGTCGCCTTGAACTTCGCGTCGGCCGCGTCGAAGATGCTCCCCCACCCGCCCAGCTTGTACGGCAGGTAGACGACCGCCACCAGGATCACGATGTAGATCAGGGAGTCCTTGACGAACGCGATCAGCGCCGGCGCGCGCAGCCCGGACTGGTACGTGTATGCCGCCAGGATGGCGAACGCGATGATGATCGGCAGGTGCCGGGCCAGCGCGCTGTCCCCGGTGACGCCCATCGTCTTGAGCACCGCCTCGATGCCGACCAGCTGCAACGCGATGTACGGCATCGTCGCCACGATGCCGGTGATCGCCACCAGCAACGCCAGGATCGGCGAGTCGAAGCGGTTGCGGACGAAGTCGGCCGGGGTCACGAAGCCGTGCCGGTGCGACACCGACCAGAGCCGGCACAGCACCAGGAACACCAACGGGTAGATGACGATCGTGTACGGCACGGCGAAGAAGCCCGCCGCACCGGCCCCGAAGATCAGCGCCGGCACCGCCACGAAGGTGTACGCGGTGTAGAGGTCACCGCCGACGAGGAACCAGGTGATCCAGCCGCCGAAGCTACGCCCACCCAGACCCCACTCGTCCAGGTGCGCCATGTCCCGCGGCGCCCGCCACCGGGCCGCCACGAAACCCATCGCGCTGACCAGCAGGAAGAGCAGCGCGAAGACGATGATCTCGGTCAGGTGATCCCGCCACATCACTGGACCCCCTTCGTTCGCGACTGCGGGGCTCGCAGGCCCGACTCACTCCTCGCGCTCACCGGTCACCCCGCTTCTTGGTCATCTGGTAGACGAGCGTGGTGGTGCCGACGCCGAGCAGGATCCAGGCCAGTTGCAGCCAGTAGAAGCGCGGGAATCCGAACAGCCGGGGTGAGTCGGCGTTGAAGAAGGCCGGGATCAGCGGCACCACGATCGGGATGAAGAGCAACCAGTTCCACGGGCTGTGATCCTTCGCCCTGGATCGCGCCGGTGTCGGCGCCTCCGGTCCGGGTGCAGCCATGTGACACACCTCCGGGAAGTAGTGACTTGCCATGTGACGGCCGGAGGCTACGACCCTGTGAGCGCGGTCACGTTCGGCGGAACGACCGTGATGCGCCGAGCGGCGGCCCGCGTGCGCCGAACGGCGAAGGCGCGGCGGCCGGGCGGCGACGTCAGGTCACGGCGGCGCGGCGGCCGGCCGCGACGTCAGGTCACGGCGGCGCGGCGGCCGGCCCGCCGTGCCGGAGCGGGCGGCGGGCGGCGGGCGGCGGGCGGTCAGATGTCGTTCAGGTGCGCGGTGTCGTTGACCGAGCGGACCGCGACGCCGCCGTCCGGGTACAGGTCCAGCACCGAGATGCCGGCGGTGTCCAGATAGAGCCGGTGCAGGAAGGCGTCGCCGGCCGCCAGCGCGTCGCGCAGCACCAGCTTGATCGGCGAGACGTGGGAGACCACCACCACGGTCTCCCCCGGGTACGCCCGGCGCAGCCGGTCCACCGCCCGCCCGGTGCGTTCGGCGACGGCGGCGAACGACTCGCCCTCGGGCGGCGCCACCCGGGTGGAGGCGAGCCAGGCGTCCAACTCGCCCGGCCAGTCCCCGCGTACCTCGGCGAAGGTGCGCCCCTCCCAGACGCCGAAGTCGCACTCGATCAGGTCGTCGTCGGCCCGGACCGGCGGGTCACCGACCAGCGCGGCGATCGCCTCGGCGGTCGCCGTACAGCGGGACAGCGGCGAGCTGACCACGGCCGCGACCGACGGCGCCAGCGCGGCGACCCGCGCCGCGGTGGCCCGGGCCTGGGCCCGGCCGCGGTCGGTCAGCGCCACGTCGCCCCGCCCCGAGTAGCGCTTCTGCACGGTGCGCTCGGTCTCGCCGTGCCGGACCAGGATCAGCCGGGTGGCCTCCTCGGTCGGCCGCGGCTCCCAGGAGGCGGGGGTGGTGGCCGGGTCGGTGCCGGTGGCCCGGCCGACGGCGGCGCGGGCGGCCACCTCGCGGGCGGCGGCACGGGCCGCCGAGTCGGCAGCGGCGACCTGGCGGGGCGGCTCGGCGGTCCGGGGCGCCGCCGCCGCCGGCGCCGTGCCGGCGGCGGCGGCGTCCATCGCGGCGTTGGCCAGCGCGTCGGCGTGCGTGTTGCGCTCCCGGGGCACCCAGCTGAACCGGACCCGCTCGAACCGGCCGACCAGGCCGGCGGCCTGCGCGGCGAGCGGCCGCAACCCCGGGTGCTTGATCTGCCAGCGGCCGCACATCTGCTCCACCACCAGCTTCGAGTCCAGCCGCGCCTCGACCTCCGCCGCGCCCAGCTCGGCGGCGGCCTCCAGCCCGGCGATCAGGCCGCGGTACTCGGCGACGTTGTTGGTGCTGGTGCCGATCGCCGCGGACCGCTCGGCCAGCACCTCGCCGGTCTCCGGGTCCCGCACCACCGCGCCGTAGCCGGCCGGCCCGGGGTTGCCCCGGGACCCGCCGTCGGCCTCCACCACGACCGCGCGCACCGCCATGGGCTACAGCCCCGACTCGTTGGTCCGAACCATGATCCGCCGGCACTCCTCGCAGCGGACCACGTCGTCCGGGTCGGCCTTGCGGATCCGGGCCAGGTCGGCGCCGGAGAGTTCCAGCCGGCAGCCGCCGCAGCGGGCGCCGGTGAGCAGCGCCGCGCCGAGGCCGGTGTCCGCCCGGATGCGCTCGTAGAGGGCCACCAGGTCGGCCGGGAGGTCACCGGCGAGGGGCTGGCGGGCGCCGCGCTTGAACTCCTCGTCCTTGGCGATCTCGGCCAGACTCTCGTCGCGCCGCTGCTCGGCGGCGGCCCGCCGGTCCCGGGCCTCGGCGATCCGCCGCTCCACCCCGTCGAGTACGCCCTGCGCGGTCTCCCGCTGCTCCATCAGCTCCAGCTCGGCGTCCTCCAGGTCGCCCTGGCGGCGGTTCAGCGAGACCAGCTCGTGCTGGAGCGCCTCCAGCTCACGGGCCGGGCCGCTGCCCGCGGCGAGCCGGGCCTCGTCCTTGCTCTTGCGGGCCCGGACCTGGTCGATGTCCTTCTCCAGCCGGGCGATGTCCCGGTCCAGGTCGTCGACGGCCACCTGGGCCCGGACCCGCTCGTCCTCCAGCGCGGACAGTTCCCGGGCGAGGGTGTCCAGCTCGGCCAACTCGGGCAGCGACCGGCGGCGGTGGGCGAGCTGGGCGAGGGCGGTGTCGAGCGCCTGCAGGTCGAGCAGGCGGCGCTGCACCTTCGGGTCAGCCTTCACGGTCGGGGCTCCTTGTCGTCCGGTCGGGGCGCGGCGGCGTGCACGGTCCACGGGTCGGTGTCCAGGTCGGACACCACGGTCTCGACGCCCAGCTCGGCCCGGAGCCGGGCGGCCAGCTCGTCCAGCCAGGGTCGTTCGGTCGCCCAGTGGGCGGCGTCCAGCAGGGCCGGGCCACCGGCGGCGAGGTGCTCGCCGGCCGGGTGGTGGCGCAGGTCGGCGGTGAGGAACGCGTCCACGCCGGCGGCGGTCGCCTCGGCGAGGAAGCTGTCCCCCGAGCCGCCGCTGACCGCGAGGCTACGAACCATACGCCCGGGATCCCCGGCGGCGCGAACTCCCCAGGCGGTGACGGGGAGCACGGCGGCGGCGTGCCGGGTCAGCTCGGCCAGCGTCATCGGGGTGGGTAGCGTACCGATCCGGCCGATGCCCCGCCCCGGGCCGTCGGCCGGCGAGCCGGCACTCGGGCGGTGCAGCGGGCGCAGCCCGGTCAGCCCGAACCGGGCGGCCAGGGCGTCGGAGACGCCGGGGTCGGCCACGTCGGCGTTGGTGTGCGCCACGTACAGGGCCACGTCGGCCTTGATCAGCCGGTGGACGATCCGCCCCTTGTACGTGGTGGCGGCCACCGAGGAGACCCCGCGCAGCAGCAGCGGGTGGTGCGCGACGATCATGTCGGCCCCGGCGGCCAGCGCCTCGTCCACCGTCTCCGGCACCACGTCGACGACGCAGGCGACCCGGCGCACCGGGTTGGCGGGCTCGCCGAGCACCAGGCCGACCCGGTCCCATTCCTCGGCCCAGGCGGGCGGATAGCGGGCGTCGAGCGCGGCCACCACGTCAGCGACCGTCAGCGCGGATCCGGTTGTGCTCACGGCCGGCCAGCTTACCGGCGTCCGGGCCCGGTCCGGGTCGTCTGTCCGCGACGCGTCGTGGTGGTGGGCCGGCGGGACGGCGCCCGCCGGCCGTGCGGGGGCCGCTCAGCCGACCGGGGCCACCGGCGCCCGCGCGCCGCGCAGCGCCGCGAGGCCGGCCGCCCAGGGGAAGGCGTCCAGGTGCCGCTCGCCGGTGCCCGGCGCGTGCAGCGGCACCACGTGCTCGCCGAAAACCACCTGCACGCCCCACTCGCGCAGCCGGGCCACGCCGGCCCGGAAGGCCGGGTGGGCGGCCATCGCCGAGTTGGTGTACGGCACGGCCGCGATCGGCACCCCGAGGCCCTGCGCCTCGACGAGCAGCCCGAGGGCGAGCGTGTCGGTGATGCCGGCCGCCCACTTGTTGACCGTGTTCACCGTGGCCGGGCAGACGATCATCGCGTCCGCCGCGGGCAGCACGTCCGGGTCGCCCGGGTTCTTGTAGTGCGTGCGGACCGGATGGCCGGTCTGCCGAGCCAGCGCGGTCCGGTCCACGAACTTCGCGCCGTCCGGCGTGGTGACCACGCAGACGTCCCAGCCGTCCTGCTGGGCGAGGTCGACCAGCCGGTTGACGTGACGGGCCAGCGGCGAGCCGCAGGCGATGACGTAGAGCACCCGCCGGTGCCCGTTGCTGGTGTGCGGACCGCTCATCCGCTCATACTCCGACTCCCATGTGCTCAGCCAACTCCGCGATCGGCGAAGGCGGCGCACCCCGTGTGCGACGGAGCACGTCCGACATCACCTCGTGGGCGATCGGCCGGCAGCGGATCTCGGAGGGCGCCAGGCGGTCCCCGCGCAGCAGCATCTCCCCGGCGTTCGCCACGTCGCCGATCTGGGCGAAACCCCGGGCGATGTCGAGCAGGTGGTGCGCCCGGCGCTCGGGCAGCAGGGCGCTGAACGCCGGCTCGACGAGTGCGTGGTGGGTCTCCACCGCCCGGCCGCCGTCGCCGAGTTCCACCGCGGCGGCGGCCCGGTGCAGCTCCACGTTGGTCGGCCCGAACGAGGTCCAGTAGTGGTTGTGGTCCCCGCCCAGCAGGACGGCCGCCTCCTTGGCGCCGGAGAGCAGGTCGTCGACCGTGGCGGAGTCGCCGATCCGGGCGGCGGCCATCGCGCCCTGGAGCAGCAGCATGCCGTAGACGGAGAGGCGTTCCGGGGTGACGTCGTTACCGCCGCCCGGGGCGAGCCGGTTGGCGATCCGCACGTTGAGTTCGAGCGCCGGCCGGGGGCGGCCCATCGCCGCCAGGGCGTTGCAGACCCGGGTGGTGGCCACGCCGGCCAGCAGCGGGTCGTCGGCCCGCTGGGCCACCGCCATCGAACGGTCGGCGGCCAGCCAGGCCAGGTCGCACTCGCCGAGCTTGCGCAGCACCGAGGAGGCGATCTGGTAGACCTGCCCGAGCAGGTGGGCGGCCTCCCGGCCCTCGTCGTCCCCGCCGTAGCCGGCGTCGCCGGCCTGGGCGTCGCGCAGCAGCTTCGGCAGGGCGCGGGTGAGCATGCCGTACCGACCGTACTGGTAGGTGAGCCAGGCGTGGTTGACCGCCTTGCGCATGTCGGTCAGCGGCGGCGGGTACGGCGCCGCGTCGAAGTAGGCGCTCATCGAGTCGTACCGCTCCAGGGCGGCCCGGATCTCCTCGACCTCGACCTGGTCGATGCAGTTGAGCGCGTCGGTACGCCGCTCCGGGTCCTTGCCGAGCAGGAGTTGCACGTCGACCTGGAGGATGTCGGCGATCTCGTAGACGACGGAGAACTTGTCCAGCCGCCGGACGCCCCGCTCGACCTTGTCCACCCAGCTCTTGGACTTGCCGAGCCGGTCGGCGAAGACCTGCTGGGACATCTTGCGCCGGCCACGCCAGTAGGCCACTCGACGACCTATGGGTAGTTCGTCCATCCCTGCTCCTCCCCCTCGCGGTTGCGGACGGTTCCCCCACGTCCACCAGGTTTGCCCTGGTCGCACAGTCTGTGCGTCAGCCGTACGGCCAGTCCTCGTAGTTTCCGTGCAAGTTGCATGAGCCGTTCCGTCAGCTCAACGAGCACGGGTTACGGCAGTGACGGCGCTCGACGTGTGACGCGGGCGTGTCCGGGCGCAAGAGAAGAGGGGATGGCACACATGTGGGGGAATGTCGGGCCACGCGTCGCTCACCTGTCGCCTCTGGAGCGGGTCCGGCTGCGCCGGGTCGCGGTCCGGTACGCCGCCCACGGCTGGCCGGTCACCCCCGGCGCGTGCCTGGCCAACCGCCGGTTCGTCTGCGGCCGGGCCGGCTGCCCGACGATCGGCTGCCATCCCGCCCTGGAGAACTGGGAACACGCGGCGAGCGCCGACCCGGCCCGGGTGGCCACCTGGTGGCGGGACCGGCCGCACGGGGTGCTGCTGCCCACCGGGCGCTCGTTCGACGTGCTGGAGGTCGCCGCCCAGCTCGGCCGCCGGGTGCTGGACGCCGTGGCGACCCACCCGGCCGGCTTCGGCGTACGGGGGCCGGTCCTGGTCACCCCGACCGGACGGTGGATGTTCCTGGTCCGCCCGGGCGACCCGCTGCGCCCGGAGCTGGAGCACTGCTTCCACGTGGTCCGGCACGGCCCCGGCTCGTGGATCGCCGCGCCACCCACGCGGCTGCCCGAGGGGACGGTGCGCTGGGCGGTCGCCCCGGAGCAGGCGCGCTGGCAGCTGCCCGACTCGTACCTGGTGCAGAACGCGCTGATCGCGGCGCTCCGGGCGGCCGGGATCACGCTCGCCCCCGAACTGCTGCCCGGTCAGCTCCCGCTCCCCCGACGCGGCCGCTGATCCGACAGCCCCGCGGGCGGCCGCCGACCCGTCAGACCCGCAGGCGGTCGCTGACCCGACAGGACCGCAGACAGCGACCTTCCCGATGCCGTGCTCGTTGAACCGGTGACGGCGCGCTCGCGCCCAGAGCGGGGGTTGACCATGTCCAGGGACGACGCGGCCCGCCACACCGGCGGCACGGGAGAACCCGCACCGCATCACCGCCGCCCCCGCCGCTGGGCCGGCACCCGCCCCTGGTTCACCCGCCCCGGCCGCCCCCGTCCCACCGGTTCCCGCCCCGCCACCCTGCACCGCCCCCTCCGCTGACCTCCCTGCGTCCCCACCAACCACCGGCGGGATCAGGTGAGGTACGGGAGGGTGCGGGAGCGCAGGAGGTGGGCGTTGTCGGTGATGACGGCGTGTTGCCAGGGCGTGGGGAGGCGGTCCAGCCAGCCGATGCCGGCCTCGCCCATGGCCATGGCGGCGGTCGCGTACGCGTCGGCCACGCCCAGGTCCGGGCCGACCACGGTGACCGAACGCAGCCCCCGGGCCGGTACGCCCCGGTGCGGGTCGATCACGTGGTGCCCGCGTTCGTAGTTGCCGGAGGTGGCCACGGCCAGGTCCATGCCGGCCAGCACCAGGCAGGTGGCGGTCGGGTCCCACGGGTGCCGGATGCCGATCCGCCATGGGGTGCCGGTGGCGGAGTGGCCGCGTACCCGGACGTCCCCGCCCGCGTTCAGGCAGTGGTTGGGGGCGCCGGCGGCGACCAGCCGGTCCGAGGCGACCTGCGCCGACCAGCCCTTGACGTAGCCGGACGGGTCGAGCCGGCCGGTGGCGTACGCGTCGAAGGCGCCGTCGGTCTCCCGCCACAGGTCGGCGCAGCGCGCCAGCACCGCCCGCAGGTCGGCCGACGCCTCCGCCGGCCGCAGTTCGCCCCGGTCGACCCGGCACACCTCGCTGTCCTCCCGGTACGTGCTGAACCGCGCGTCCACCTCGCGGAGCCAGCCGAAGGTCTCCTCGGCCAGCGCGTGCAGGGTGGCGGCGGGCAGGTCGTCGGCCAGGTCGAGGCTGATCGCCGTACCCATGATCTGCTCGACCCGGCGCAGGCCGGGGCGGGCCGCGGCGGCCACGCCGGTCAGGCCCGGTCGATGGCGGCCTGCAGCGACTGCCGGTAGGCGTCACTGGTGTAGGTGGCCCCGGAGACGGTGCTCAGGTCGGCGCTCTGCGTGGCGACCACCTCGCCCGAGGTGCCGCTGTAGCGGGCCTGCACGTCGTCACTGCGCAGCCCGGACTGCCCGCCGACGGGCAGGCCGAGGGCGGTGGCGTCGACGATCCGGCTGCCGCTCAGGGTGATCCGCACCTGGAGCGAGCCGTACTGGTAGCTGACCTTCGGCCCGGTGACCGTGCGGGTGGCCGGCCGGGGCGCGGCGGTGGTCGGTTTCGGCGCGGCGGTGGCCGGCTTCGTGCGGGTGCCGCCGCCGCTGCCCGCGCCCCGGGTGGCGCTCGCCTTCGGGCTGGGCCGCACCGACCTGCCCGGCGCGGCCGAGGTGGCCCCGGCGGCCGGGGTGGGACCGGCGCCGGCGGGGCGGGCCGGGCCGCCGGGCACGACGGGCGCCTCGGCGACCGGTCGGTCGGGGGCGGCCTGGGTGGCGGCCGGTGCGCCCTTGAGCGCCACCAGTGCGGTGGTGCCGGCGGCGAGGCCGGTGATCGCGAGGAACGCGCGGCGCATGGGTGACGGCCTTCCTACAGCTCGAAGGTGGCGAGGTGGATCTGCCGGCGCGGGACGCCGGCCCGGCGCAGCACCTGGACGGCCTGCTCGACCAGCCCGTCCGGTCCGCACAGGTAGACGTCCCGGCGGGTCAGGTCCGGCACCAGCCGGCGCAGCCCGTCCGGGCTCATCACCTGGCGCGGGCCCGGGTCGTCCCGGGAGCCGACCACGTACCAGATGGCGGTCCCCCGGGCCTGGGCCAGCCAGTCCAGTTCCCGCTGCATGAGCACGTCGGCGGGGGTGCGGGCGCGGTAGATCAGGGCCGCGCCGGGCGGCAGTTCCTCCAGCATGGCCCGCAGCGGCGCGATGCCGCTGCCGCCGGCGATCAGCAGGGCCCGCTCCCGGGTCCGGTGCGCCGCCGTCACGGTGCCGGAGGGACCCTCGGCCCAGATCCGGGTGCCCGGGGTGAGGTCCCGCAGGTCGGCGGTGTGCGCGCCGACGACCTTGACGGTGAGCCGCAGCCACCGGCCGTTGGCCGCCGCGGAGACCGAGAACGGGTGCGACTGCCACCAGCCGCCGGCGTTGAGGAAGCGCCACCGGAAGTACTGCCCGCCGAGCAGGTCGATCTGGTTGAGCCGGTGCCCGGTCAGGTAGATCGAGATGGTGTCCGGGCTCTCCGCCACCACGTCCGCGACCCGCAGCCGGTGCCGCAGGTTGAAGTGCAGCGGGGCGAGCACCCGGCCCCAGACCAGGGCGGCCACGACCAGCAGGTACCCGGCGGCCCACCCGGTCCGTACCGGGCCGGGCTCGTAGAGCTGCGCGCCGTTGCTGAACTGGTGGCCGTAGCCGAGCAGCAGCGCCAGGTAGCTGGTCAGGTGCAGGTGGTACCAGAGTTCGTAGGGCAGGCGCCGGCGCAGGCCCCGGACGGCGGTGCAGCCGACCACCACCATGATCCCGGCGGCGGCGAACGCGGAGACCATGTCCTCGTACTCGGTGAGCAGCGCGCCGACCTCGCCGAGGACGGAGTTGCGCTGCCGGCCGGCGTAGCCGACCACCAGCAGGGACAGGTGCGCCAGGACCGCCACCAGCAGGGTCGCGCCGATGTCCCGGTGCGCCCGGGACAGCCGCTCCCCGCCGAGCCAGCGCTCCAGCACGCCGAGCCGGCTCATCATCAGCACCTGCACCAGCAGCAGGTAGCCGGCGATCAGGCCGGTGATCTGGCCGGCGGCGGTGAGCACGGCGGCGGTGCCGGCCAGGGAGCCCGGCGGGGTGTCCAGCCACCAGGGCGCGACCGCGGCGAGCAGGCCCAACCAGAAGAGCGCGACCAGCGCCCGCCGGCCGCCGGCGCCGCGCCGGGGCCGGCCGGGCGGGGGTACGGGGGCGGCCGACGGGCCGCCGTACCGGGCGGGTGCCCCGGTACGGCGGCCGGCGGTACGCAGATCCTGATACGTCACGCGTAGAGCTTCATGGGGGTGAATTTCTGCCGGGGGAAGATCTTGTCCACCTGGGCCGCGGTCAGGCCGAACCGGCCCTGCGCGACCGAGCCGTAGACGTTGAACATGTTGTTGTACTCGGGTACGTCACCGCTGTCCAGATCGTTCAGTCCCTGCCAGGCGCCGAGCAGCGAGCCGGCCAGCTTGCGGCCGCTCAGGATGGTGATGACCCCGCCGTGCCCGTGGTCGGTGCCGCCCTGGTTGGAGGCGACCCGGCGGCCGAACTCGCTGGACACCATGACCGTCACGTCGGCCGACCGGTCGCCCAGGTCGGTGAAGAACGCGGCCAGCGCGCCGGCCAGCTCGTTGAGCCGCCGCCAGAGCTGCCCGCCGTTGCGGGTGCCCTGGTTCTCGTGGGTGTCGTAGCCGCCCATGCCGACGGTGGCCACCCGGACGTTCGCCCCGCCCTTGATCAGCTGGGCGAGCTGCTTGAAGGCGTTCCCGACGCCCTGGTACGTCACCCCGTCCGCCGGCTGGTACGGCTTCGCGGCGAGCTTCTGCGCGGTGGCCAGCGCGCTCATGCCCTCGCTCACCGCCTCCTCGACCGGGTGGTTGATCCCGGTGAAGAGGCCACGGATGGCCTTCTCGGTCGCGGCCCGGTACCGGTCGTCGCCGTTGAGCCGCAGCTCGCCGACGTTGTTGAGGGAGAGCGCGCCGTTCACGCCGACCAGCGAGCGGGGCAGCGTGCTGCCGATGCCGACGCTGCGGAACGCGGTGCCCTTGCCGAGCGCGTCGACCAGGCTGTCCAGCCAGCCGCGCCCGCCGGTCTCGCCGGGCAGGCCGCCCAGGTTGCAGGCGTCCGCGGCCTGGAAGTGGCTGCGGGAGAGCCGGGGGTCGGAGACCGCCGGCACGAAGCCGAGCTGGCCGGCCTTGAGCCACTTCTCCAGCGGGGCGAACGCGCTGGTGAGCTGGAAGCCGCGGCCGAGGGCCAGCGAGTCGTTGCCGAGCAGCAGATCGGGACGCGCCTTGCCGAGCACCGGGTCGTCGGCGGGGGCGACCAGGCTCAGCCCGTCCAGCCCGCCGTACAGGAAGACGTGGATCAGCGTGCCGGTCTTCGTCGCCGCGAACGACGCCGAGGTGGTGACGAACTGGGCGGTGGCCAGCGCGGTGGCGGTGGCGGCGGCGCCGGCCACGAAGGTCCGCCGGGTGACGCCCCGGCCGTCCTGCTGGGCCTCCTCCAGTTCCTCCAGCCGGCGGTACCGGTCCGCCTCGGCGGCGTTCTCGGCCGCCACGACGTCGGCCTCGGCGCGCAGCAGCGCCTCGGCCGGGTTGTCGGCCAGCCGCCGCAGGTCGGGGCATTCGGGGTGCAGGGGGTACGGGTTCACGGTCATCTCCATCGAATGCCTCACCGGAGGTGGTGCTGGGGGGACGCGAGGATCGTCCGCGCGACCGCGGCGATGGCCCCGTTGAACGTGGCGTCGACCTTCGTGCTCGCCGACACCCCGGCGACGTCCAGGACGAGGGCCTTCTCCCGGGCGCTCAGCTTCTGGTGCACCAGCCGCAGGGCCAGCGCGTCCAGGTACGCCCCGGCGGTCGCCGGCGGCCGGGGCACCAGCTTCTCGGGCTTCATGTAGGTGAACTGCTGGCGCCCGCCCGCGATCAGCGTGCCGGCCTCGTTCCAGCCGTCGACCATCGTGCCGGCCGAGGTCCACGCGAGGTAGACGTCGGCGTACCCGTCCGGGGTGGGCTTGCCCATCGGGTACTGGCCCAGCTCGCGGAGCTTGTCCTGGACCTGCCGCAGCCCCTGGGCGAACGGGGTGCGCCGGCCGTCGCCCTGGAAACCGGGGGACGCCTCCGGCCCCACCCCGAGGGTCCGGTACGTGGCGACCAGGTACTCCATCGGGCGGCGGACCTTCTGGCCGACCGCGGCCCAGAACTCCGAGGAGCGGAAGAGCGTGGCCAGCACCGGCCGGATCTGCCCCCGGTTGGTGGTGTACGCCTTGGCCAGCCGGTCCACCAGGGACTTCGGCGGGGTGTCCGAGACGAACCGGGTGGCCAGGTTGCGGGCCACGTACCCGGCGGTCGACGGGTGCAGGGCGATGTAGGTGATGTACTGGTCGATCACCTTGTCGGCCGCCGCCGCGTCGGCGGAGTTGTTGGCGTGGCTGAAGCCGAGGATCTTCACCTTGCCCAGGTAGTGCCGTTCCGGGAAGAACTTGTACTTCCCGTCGGCGACGCCGCGGCCGGTCTGCAGCAGCGCGGCCTGGCGGACGTCCTTCTCGGTGTAGCCGCCGTCCACGCCGACCGAGTACAGCTCCAGGTTCTCCCGGGCCAGGTTCTCGTTGACCGCGTCCTTGCGGGAGTCGGTCTGGTTCAGGTAGAGCAGCAGCGCCGGGTGCTTGTTGGCGGCCACCAGCATCTCCGGGTAGCTGCCCAGCGCGTGCTTGCGGATGACGTCCCGGTCGAACGCGTTGCGGTAGTTCTCGCCGCCGTCGAAGTCGGCGGCCACGTGCAGGAAGTCGTTCCAGAAGTCGACCATCACCTCGAAGAGCTGGCGGTCGGACCAGATCTGCCGGGCGATGGTGGCGTCCACGGTCTCCCGCGCCGGGTCGACCCCCCGCTCGTTGAGCTGCTCCCGCTGGTCGCGCAGCTGGGTCGGGCTCAGCTTGAGCGAGGGCAGCTCGGCCAGCTTCAGCTCGGCCTTCGTCGGGGCGATCTTCTCGGGCTCGAGCTGCTCGCGCAGCCAGTCGTCGATGCCCAGCCGCTTGATGTCGGCGAGCACCTTCGGCGTCGCGCCGAAGGTGGCCCGGCTGGCCAGGTGCCGGATCGGGTCCTTGGCGAGCACCGTCTTCACGGTCACCCGGGTGGCCGCCGCGGCGGCCGCCGGGCTGGCGAAGACCCGACCGGTGGACGGCGAGTTCCGCTTCAGCGCCGCACCGGCCCGGGAGCCCATGTAGCTCTCGTTCTGCTCGGTGTAGGTACGCACCGTGCTGGGCTGCTGCCCGCTCGGCCGGGCCGCGGTGCCGTCGGTGGCCACCGTGCCGGTCGCGTCGCCGGCCTCCGGGCCGCCGCCGAAGAACCCCCGCACCTGCGAGGACATCGTCAGGGCGGCGCCACCGGCGATCACCGCGGCGCCGCCGAGCGCGACGAGGGCGCGTCGCCGGCCCGACCGGGGCTCGTCGTCATCGTCCAGGTTGGGCAGTCCGGGGTTGGGGGTCGGGGCGTACCCGGCGGGGGCGAAGCCCTCGGGGCCGACCCACTGCCCGCCCTGCGGCCCGGCCGCGGCGGGGTACCCGCCGTACCCGGGGCCGGCGTGCGGGCCGCCGTACGGCGCGGCGTCCAGGTCGCGGTACCCGTCCGGGCGGGGGGTGTGGGGTCCGTCCCAGCCGCGATCGTCCCGGGGACGTCGCGGCGGCACGTTCAGCTCGGCCATGTTCCTGTCCCGTTTTCTTTCAGCGCCGGCGCGCCTGCGGCCGGTGAGGGCGGCGGGGCGGCGACGTGCCGGAGGAGTTGCTACGGGAAAGTAACCACGGGTTCCGGGCCGCTCAAGGGCCGCCGTCGGCACTCCCGAGGGCACTTAAGGCGCCGCTCAGCCCCCGGTGCCGGCGCGTGGTACGCCCCGTTCCGGTCGCCCCCGTCCGGAGCAGGGCGGACCCGGGTGCGGCGCACCGCCGCGTAACGTTTTCGGCCGCGGCTACGCTGTGCGCGCCGTTACCCGGCACAGCAAAACTTAAGTCACCGATAAGCCCGTGCTGAGGTGCTCCGACCCGAAGGTCCCGCGGGTTCGCGCGGCCGGCGAAAGTAGCGGCAGCAGCGGCGCGTGACCGGCGGCCGTTGCGGGTATGCCGCCGAACCGCTGAAGCCGTGAGGGGAAGGCACCGCCATGCTCAGCAAAGAGGATCAGCGCAGGTTCGAACAGATCACCCGCCAACTGCGAGAGAGCGACCCGCACTTCTTCGCCCGGCTCGATTCCCGGGCCCGGGCCCGCCGTGGCCGGTACCTGATGCTGCTGACGATCGTGCTGTGGGCCTCGCTGCCGGCGATGACCGTTCTCGCCGGCCGGCTCGCCGGCGCGATCTGTGCCGTGGTGCTGCTGGCCAACGCCGGCCTCATGTGGCGGTTCCGGCGACGCTGGCTGTGACCGTGCCGGCTCCCGCGGCGAGCGGGGCGACGCCGGCGGGGACCGGGGCGGTTGCGACCACGCGGGTCGGGGCCGGGACGGGTCGGGGTGGCGTCAGCGCGGCCCGGGCTCCGGGTCGGGCCCGCCGAATTCCCGGTACGCCCGGCGCAGCCGCTCCACCAGGCCCGGTCCGCCGAGGTCGGCGCCGGGCGGGGCGAGCTGGCGCAGCAACAGTTCCGGCCCGGTCGGCAGGGTGGGCGGCCGGTCGGGCAGCGGCACCGGGGACAGCCAGAACCGGTCCACAGTGTCCGCCGCCGACGCCGCCGCCAGCCCGGCCAGCACCCGCGCCGCCCCGGCCACGGGCGGCTCCGCGGGAGCAGGACCGTCCACCGGGACGGCCGGTCCGCCCGCCGGCACCGCCGAGCCGTCCGGCGCGGCGTCCACGGCGTCGGCGCCCCGCAGCGTACGCAGCCGCTCCAGCAGCTCGGCCCGGTCCCGGCCGCGCCAGTGCAGGAGCCGGAACGGGTCGGCGTCGAACGCCTCGGCCAGCAGGTAGAAGGTGGCCGCCAGGTGCTTGCACGGGACCGCGAAGTCCGGGCAGCCGCAGTGCTGGTCCAGCTCGTCCACCCGGGCCGGGAAGAGTGGCGCGCCGGCCGCCGCGAACAGCTCCTCCAGCTCGGCGGGGAGGTCCCCGGCGAGCAGCCGGGCGCTGAAGAACGCCTGCCCGGCCAGCTCGGCCGCCAACCGCTCCCAGACCTCGTCGGGGTACGCGGCGAGCCGGATCCGCACCGGGTACGGCTCGGGCCGGGAACCCTGCACGCTGGCGGTGACCAGTCCGGGGGCGACGTCGAGCCGGAGCACCTGCCCCCGGCGCGCGTACGCCCGGCCCCGGGTGAGCCGGGTGCCGAGGGCGAACGACTCCAGCACCTCCAGGAACCGCCGGGACCACCAGGAGCGGCCGATGGCGCCGCGGGTGCTGCGGGCCCGGAGTCCACCCTCGACCCGCCGGGGCGGCCCGAAGTCGGCGAACCGGGGTTGCTCGGGACTCATTCGACCACCGCCCCGGACTCCAGCGTGAACAGCTCCCGCAGGGTGTCGGTGGAGAGCTCGGTGACCCACTGCTCGCCGGTGCCCACCACCCGCTGCGCCAGGCCGCGCTTGTCCGCGATCATGGCGGCCACCTTCTCCTCGACCGTGCCGGCGCAGACGAACTTGCGGACCTGCACCCGGCGGCGCTGGCCGATCCGGAACGCCCGGTCGGTGGCCTGGTCCTCCACGGCCGGGTTCCACCACCGGTCCACGTGCACCACGTGGTTCGCCGCGGTCAGGGTGAGCCCGGTGCCGCCGGCCTTGAGCGAGAGGACGAACAGCGGCGGCCCGTCCGGCGACTGGAACCGGGTCACCATGGCGTCCCGTTCGGCCTTGCCGACGCCACCGTGCAGGTAGAGCACCTCCCGGCCGGTCCGGGCCGACAGGTGCCCGCGCAGCATGCCGCCGAACTCGGCGTACTGGGTGAAGAGCAGGGCCCGCTCCCCCGCCGCCAGCACCTCGTCGACGATCTCCTCGAGGCGTTCCAGCTTGCCGGAGCGGCCGGCCAGCGCCGAGCCGTCGTGCAGCAGTTGGGCCGGGTGGTTGCAGACCTGCTTGAGGCGGGTCATGGTGGCCAGCACCAGGCCACGCCGGGCCATCCCGTCCGTGGACTCGATCTTGGCCATCATGTCGTCGACCACCGCGCGGTAGAGCGCCGCCTGTTCCGCGGTGAGGTTGCAGAGCACCTCCATCTCCAGCTTCGCCGGCAGGTCGGAGATGATCGACGCGTCGGTCTTGAGCCGGCGCAGCACGAACGGGCCGGTGATCCGGCGCAGCCGACCGGCCACCTCGGCGTCGCCGTGCCGCTCGATCGGCTCGGCGAACTTCTTCCGGAACGTGGCGGCCGGTCCGAGCAGGCCGGGATTGGCGAACTGCATGATCGACCAGAGGTCGGCGAGCCGGTTCTCCACCGGCGTACCGGTGACCGCGACCCGGTGCCGGGCGGGCAGCGCGCGGACCGCCTCGGCCTGCCGGGTGGCGGCGTTCTTGATGGCCTGCGCCTCGTCCACCACCACCCGGTGCCAGTCGATCCCGGCCAGGTCGTACGCGTCCCGGGCGGCCACCGAGTAGGTGGTGAGGACCAGGTCGGCCGCGTGCACGGCGGCGGTGAACTCCGCCCCTCGGGCCCGCTCCGCGCCGTGGTGCACGTGTACGCGCAGCTCCGGGGTGAACCTCGCCGCCTCCCGCTGCCAGTTGCCGACCAGCGACATCGGACAGACCAGCAGGGTGGGCCCGGCCTCCGGCGGGTCCGCGGCGAGCAGGGCGAGCAGCTGCACCGTCTTGCCGAGCCCCATGTCGTCGGCGAGGATCCCGCCCAGCCCCAGCGACTGGAGGAAGGCCAGCCAGGCCAGCCCGCGCCGCTGGTACGGCCGCAGCGTGCCGACGAAGCCGGGCGGCGGGTCGGCGGGGGTGAGCCGGCGTTCCGCCGTACCGGCCAGCAGCTCGCCCAGCGCGCCGTCGGCGGTCACGTCGAGCACCGGCAGCCCGTCGGCCCGGTCGCCGTCGCCGGTCAGGCCCATCCGCAGCAGGTCGGCCACGGTCAGCTCACCGGTCGAGCGGAGCAGGCGCAGCCCGGCCTCCAGGCGGCTGGGGTCCAGCTCCACCCAGCGGCCCCGCAGCCGCACCAGCGGGGACTTCACCTCGGCCAGCGAGGCCAGCTCGTCGGCGGTCAACGGCTGGTCGCCCAGGGCCACCTCCCAGCGGTAGTCGACCAGGGCGTCCAGCCCCAGCCCACCGGCGGCGGCGGCGACCGTGCCCGGCGCGGTCCGGCCGCGTGCCCGCAGCCGGGCGCCGAGGCGGGACGAGGACCGCCGCCACCAGGACGGCAGGAGCACCCCGAAGCCGGCGGCGTGCAGCACCGGCGCGCCCTCCCGGAGGAACCGGTGCGCGCCCTCGGCGTCCAGCTCCATGCCCTCCGGCGTGGCGGTCCGCAGCGCCGCGTCCAGCTCCGGCCAGAGCCGGCTGGCCCGGCCCAGCTCGGCCAGGAGCGTCTCCTGCGGGTCGATCCCCCGGCCGGCCAGGGCCCGCGCGGATCCCCGCCAGATCTGCGCGGCGGCCAGCACCAGGCCCGGCTCGTCGACCGGTTGCAGGCCGAACTCGATCCGCCAGGCGTCCCCCTCGACCAGCTCGGCCACCGGGTCGGCGGCCGGCTCGATGAGCCGGAAGGCGGCCCGGACCGCGCCGCCGACCGCGTCGCGCTGCCAGGCGTCCAGCTCGGTGCGGAGCAGTTCCAGGGCGGCGGGCTCGGTGCTGAAGGCACGCTCCGCACCGGTCAGCGCGGCCAGCCAGCGGGGCACCGGCCCGCCCGGACGCATCCCCCGGTGCAGCCGCAACTCGCCGAGGGCGGCGCGGGCGGCCGCGTCGGCGAGCGCGTCGAGGGCGGCGGCGAGCACGTCGGCCGGCTCGGCGAGGCCGTCCGCCCCCACCGCGCCCACCGACCCGGCCGGCAGGCCACCCCCGGGCGCACCGGCGACCGCCGACGGGACGCCGCCACCAGGCGCGGCGGCAGCCGCCGGGGCGGCGGGTGGGACGGCCGCCGTCCATTCGACGGCGGCGCGGGCGGCCGGCGGCAGGGCCTCGGCGAGTGACCGGGCCCAGGCCGCGTCGGTGCCGGTGAGCAGCGGCCGCCACAGCGCCCGCGCGGTCACCACCTCGGAGCCGTCGACCGCACGCAGGTGCCGCCGGCCCCGCACGCCCGGACTGTCCAGGCCCGCCGCAGGAACCGCGCCCGCCGTGCGGGCCGGGTCCGCCGTGGGGCCTGGGTCTGCCGTGCGGGCCGGGTCCGCCGTGGGGGCCGGGTCGGTGACCCCGGGCAGTACCCGGCCACGGCTGACCAGGTCGGCGGCGAACGCGGCCAGCTCGACGAGGTGGCGCAGCCCGGCCCCGGGCACCGCCTCGCCCGGCTCCAGCTCCCGGAGCAGGGCGTACGCGGCGTCCGGGGCGTACACCAGGGCCGGGACCCGCCAGCCGGCGAGGGTGACCGGGCCGCGGACCGGCTCCCCGACGGTGGTCCGGACCAGCTCGGGCGAGTCCAGCGGCGAGCCGGCCCGGGTGGGCAGGCGGAGCAGTACGGCGGCGGGCGGGCCCGGCGGCCCACCGAGCGCGGCGGCCAGCGTGGCGTGGTCGGCGGCGAACGGGTGCGGCCGCTCGCGCGGGGCGCGGCCGGGGCGGCGCGGCGCCCGGGCCGGCCGGGTGCTCTCCTCGCCCCACACGGCGAGCCCGCCGCCGGGCAGCCACACCCCGTGGATGACCAGCACGCACTCCCCCTCGACGACGTCCGGGGCAAGGATAGGCGGCCGGGCCGGACTACTGTCGGCGCCATGGTCGATCTGCTCGTGATCGGTGGCCTCGGCGTGGACATCCGCGCCCGGGTGCCGGCCCTGCCGCTGCCCGCCGCGGACTCGCTGGCGGTGCCCCCGATCGACCTGCGGATCGGCAACACCGGCGCGGGCGTGGCGCTCGCCGCGCACGCCCTGGGGTTGCGGGTGACCCTGGTGGACGTGCTCGGCGCGGATCCAGCCGGCGACGTGGTCCGGGCCGCGCTGGCCCGCACCTCGGTACGGACCGTGCTGGCCGCCGCCCCGGCCGGCACCCGCCGGTCGGTGAACCTGGTCGACCCGGCCGGCCGGCGGATGTCCCTCTACGATCCCCGCCCCTGGTCGGGGCCGGCACCGTTCGCCACGGCCGAGCTGACCGCGCTGGTCCGGGACGCCGCGCACGTACATGTGTCGATCATGGATTGGGCCCGGGACGCGCTGCCGGTGCTGCGCACGGCGCTGGCCGCCGGGGTGACGCTCTCCACCGACCTGCACGACTGGGACGGCGAGAACGACTACCACCGCCCCTTCGCCGACGCGGCCGGGCTGGTCTTCGTCAGCGACGTCCGGCTCGGTGACCGGGCCGGCAAGGTGGCCGCCGGGCTGGCGCCCCGGACCGTGCTGGTGACCGGTGGGGCGGCCGGCTCGACGCTGCACGCCCCGGACACGCCGCCGATCCGGGTGCCGGCCGGTACGCCGCCGGGTCCGGTGGTGGACACCAACGGCGCGGGCGACGCCTTCGCCGCCGGCCTGATCGCCGCCCGGCTGCGCGGCGCGTCCCCGCTCGACGCCGCCCGGTACGCCGCCCGGGTCGCCGCCGCGGCGTGCGCCCACGACGGGATGGAGTACCCGGCCGGCCTGCTGCCGCTCGAGTGATCCGGGGTCAGAGCGCCCCGGTCTCGCCGTCGGTCAGCTCGCGGAGGATGTCGGCGTGGCCGGCGTGCCGGGCGGTCTCCTCGATCAGGTGGACCAGCACCCAGCGCAGCGACACCTCGCCGAGTTGCGGGTGCGGCACCACGTGGTCCAGGTCGAAGCGGGCGGCGACCGCCCGGGAGCGGTCGCAGGCCGCCCGGTACGCGTCCGCGAGGCCCGCCACGGTCTCGCCGGGCGCCAGCGTGAAACTGGCCCGGGCCTCCTCCTCGGTGGTGAGGTAGACGTCGCCGGGCCCCGGCGCGAAGAGGCAGGGCAGCCAGTTCCGCTCGACCAGGGCCAGGTGCTTCAGCAGGCCGGCCAGGGTGGTCAGGGACGGCACCAGACGCCGGGCCGCCTCGGTGTGCGCCAGGCCGTCCGCCTTGCGCAGCACGACGGCGCGGTGGAAGTCGAGGAACGCGTCGAGCACCGCCCGTTCGTCACCCGTACGGGCGAGGACCGGACCGAGGGTCGGGTCGATCGTCGGGTTCGCCATCTCCGGACCCTAGTCCCGGGCCCGGCCGGCTCGCAGCCCCGCTATTCGCGTCCTGCCCCGGCGGTCGCCGGGGCAGGATGGGCGCATGGCATCAACGGTGCAGATCCCCCTGGTGGGTGGCGGGGCCGACGGTGAGACGGTCACCGTGGAGCTGGACACCAACGGCCGGCCGCCGCTGACCCACCACCACCTGGGGCCGGCGGGGCTGGCCGAGGCGCAGATCTACGAGCTGGAGTCGGACGACCAGGAGGGCCATCCGTGGATCTACGCCTGGCGAGGTCCGGCGGTCTGAGCGGCGACTCAGGCACCGACCCGGGTGAGGCTGCGCGACCGGATGCTGTCCAGCACGCCCCGGGTCACCCGGGAGGTGCCGTGGGCCTGCTCGCAGACGGCGGCCACCAGTCGGGCGGTCTCGTCGGCCCGCGCCTCCCGCTCGTCCCAGAGCCGGTCGACCTCCGCCAGCAGCGGGCCCTCCACCTCGCGCTCCACCCCGCGCAGCGCCGGCACCCCGAGCCGCTGGGCCAGGTCGAAGACCTTTCCGGCGTACGGCAGGGGCAGGAACGGGGTGCCCATCATGGCCGCGAAGATGAGGAAGTGCAGGCGCATGCCGACCGCGAGGTCGAAGTGCTTCATCAGGCCGAGCACCTGCCGGGGGTTGTAGGCGTTGTGCAGGATCCGGCCCCGCTCGGCGGCGACCATGTGCGACATGACGCCGTGCGAGTGCCGGATGTCGTCGCGTTCCATCGGCACGAAGAGCACGTACGCGTCGATCCGGTGCACCAGGAAGTCGCTGATCTGGGCGAGCAGCCGGTGGTAGCCGTCGACGTCGAGCCGTTCGGCGGCCCGGCCCGGCTCCCGCACGCTCAACCCGACCAGGCGCTTGCCGGACGGTACGCCCTCCTCGCGCAGCCAGCTCGCCGGGAACTCCTCGGGCTCCAGCAGGAACGCCGGGTCGGCGGTGACGGTGATCGGGTTGAGCAGCCCGGCCTCCTCCAGCACCATCCGCGACTCCTGGTCGCGCACGGTCACCTCGGTGGCCCCGGCCAGGGTCTCCCGCACCATGCCGGTGTCCACCCCCTCGGTGAGCGGGCCGACCCCGACCGCGTACGTCAGCAGCGGCAGGCCGCGCTCCTGGGCGACCCGGACCACCCGCAGGTAGCGGCGGGCCTCCTTGTCGTAGAGGATGCCGCCACCGCCGAGGATGAGCAGGTCGAGCTGGGCCAGGATGGCCGAGGAGTCGACCCGGCTGACGCCTTCCCAGGGCACCGCCTCCACGTCCGGGTGGGCCAGCGCGGTGTGCGCGGGGTTCCGGGAGAACACGATGATCCGGGCGTTCGGCTCCTGCTGGCGCAGATCGGCCAGCAGGCCGGTCAGGATCGCCTCGTCGCCGAGGTTGCGTCCGCCGTACGAGCCGAGCACACCGATGGTCAGTCCGGCGCCATCCCTCATCCGTTGCTCCTCCCCGAGGCTGGTTCCGCGCCGGTTTTCCCGCTGGCCCCGGGGACATACCTGGTTTGATCACGATCGGCCGGTGGCGGTTGGCGGTGGTCCGCCGGGGACGGTGCCGACCAGCCGGGACACCAGGGCGGAAACCACCTGCTCGGCGTCGAACCCGGCGTCGACGGAGGTGGTGAGCAGGTCCAGCAGGAACCCGTCCACCGCGTAGTGCAGCAGCGCCACCTCGAACGCGCCGCCGGGCAGCCCGGCGGCGACGTGAAAGGCCACGTCGTCGGCGTACCCCCGGCGGAGCACGTCGCCGAGCGCCTGCCGCAGCTCGGGCCGGCGGGAGGCCTCCAGGCGCAGCTCGAACAGCGCCCGGGTGAGGTCGGGCTCGCGCGTGGTGCGCTCGACGATGTAGCGCAGGTAGTCGGTCACCAGCTCCAGCGACGGGGTACGCCGGCCGAGCTCGGCCAGGACCGCCGGATCGGGCGCCAGCCGCTCGAAGATCCGCTGGGCCAGGCCGGCGAGCAGCGCCGCCCGGGACGGGAAGTAGTTGGAGGCGGTACCGGTCGGCACGCCCGCCTCGGCGTCGACCGCGCGGTGGGTGAGCCCGCGCGCCCCGGCGGCGGCGAGCACCCGGAGCCCGGCGTCGGCGAGCAGGGTACGGCGTGCCGGGTTTCTGGCCATGCCGCCACCCTAGCAACAACCACGACAGGTGTTGTACATTCGCTCAACCACGACAGTCGTCGTGGTCGCCCCGGACATCGGAGTCGGTTTGCGCAAGCTCGTGTACTACGTCGCCAGCACCCTCGACGGCTTCATCGCCGCCCCCGACGGGTCCTACGACTTCTTCCCGCTGGAGCCCGACGTGGCGGCCCACCTGACCGCCGCATGGCCCCAGACCTTCCCCACATTCGCCCACGCCCAGCTCGGCATCGCGTCGCCGCCCACCGGCCGGTTCGACGCGGTGGTGATGGGCCGGGCCACCTACGACCCGGCCCTGAAACTGGGGGTGACCAGCCCGTACGCCCACCTCGAGCAGTACGTGTTCAGCCGGTCGCTGCCCCCGTCGGACGACCCGCAGGTGCAGATCGTCGACGGCGACCCGGTGGCGTTCGTCCGCGACCTGAAGCAGCGGCCCGGCGGCGACATCTGGCTCTGCGGCGGCGGCAGCCTCGCCGGCCAACTCCTCGACGAGGTCGACGAGCTGGTGGTCAAGCTGAACCCGGTGCTGATCGGCAGCGGCATCCCGCTGGTCGACCGGGGCTTCGCCGCGCACCGGTTCACCCTGACCGAGACCCGACCCTTCGACAGTGGCGTGGTCGTCCTGCGCTACACCGCCGGGCCGCGGTAATCGGTTGCCCGGCCGGGCGGCGTGGCGCACGGTGAGGCGGTGGAAAGCGCGACGAAGACCCGGATCCACTGGACCGACCTGCCCGGCCACGTCCGGGCCGCGGTCGAGGAGATCCTCGGCGACCGGGTGACCGCCGCGGTCTCGCAGTCCGGCGGCTTCTCCCCCGGCACCGCCGACCGGGTCCGCACGGCCGGCGGCCGGCGCGCGTTCGTCAAGGCGGTCAGCCCGGCCCAGAACGACCGCAGCCCGGCCCTGCACCGGGCCGAGGCGCTGGTCGCCGCCGGGCTGCCGGCGACCACGCCGGCGCCCCGGCTGCTCGGCAGCTACGACGACGGCGACTGGGTGGCGCTGGTCTTCACCGACGTCGAGGGCCGACACCCGGTGACGCCGTGGGACGCCGCCGAGCTGACCGCCGTGCTCGCCACCCTGGAGACCATGGCCGCCGTGCTCACCCCGGCGACCGTGCCCGCCGCGCCGAACGCCGCCGACCAGCTCCGGTACGACTTCGCCGGCTGGCACCGGATCGCCGCCGACCCGCCGGCCGACCTGGACGGCTGGGCCCGGTCCCGGCTGCCGCGGCTGCGCGCCGCCGCGGAACGCGGGCTCGCCGCGCTGGCCGGGCAGACCCTGTGCCACCTGGACGTCCGGGCCGACAACCTGCTGATCGGCCCGGACGGCACGGTCAGCGTGGTCGACTGGCCGTGGGCCTGCCGGGGCCCGGCCTGGTTGGACAGCCTGCTGGTGCTGATCAACGTGCAGGTCCACGGCGGCCACGACCCGGAGGCGCTGCTGCGGGCCTGGCCGCTCACCGCCGACGTCGACCCGGCCGACGTGACCGGGGTGCTGGCCGGCTTCGCCGGCTTCTTCCTGGACGGCGCGCGGCAGCCGCCACCGCCCGGCATCCCGACCGTACGGGCGTTCCAGCGCCTACAGGGCGACGCGCTGCTGCCCTGGCTGGCCCGCCGGCTGGGCTGATCCCGGCCGAGGTCAGCGCCGCTTGGCGAAGGCCACGAACGCGCGCCAGGCCGGCGGGTCGAAGGTGAGCGTGGGACCGGTGCGGTCCTTGCTGTCCCGCACCCCGACGACGCCCGCCAGGTTGTCGGCCACCTCGACGCACGCACCACCGTTCGGTCCCGAGCGGGTCGAGGTGCGCCACCGGGCACCGGTCAGGTCCACGAGCACGCCGCCTCCTTGATCAGGTCGAGGGACTGGCGGCGGGACAGGGCTTCCCCCCGGACCGCCTCCCAGTGCCGTTGCAGGACCACGATGTCCTCGGTCCGGTGCATCATCTGCGCACGGACCTGTTGGTCGAGGTAGGCGACCACCGAGCCGTCGCCGAGCGTGGCCAGGATGAAGCCGCCCTGCAGCGCGGGGTAGAGCCCGGCTTCCTCCGGCACCACCAGGATCTGCACGTGCGGCAGCTCGGCCATCTTCACGAGATGGGCGAGCTGCTGCCCCATCAGCTCGGCATGCCCCCGCAGCGGCCGGCGCAGCACCATCACGTCGAGGACGGCGACCAGCTGGCACGGGTGCTGGCCGGTGAGAATCACCTGCCGTCCGAGCCGGGAGGCGACCTGCTGCTCGAGCTGCTCGGAACGCGACAGGTTGTCCGCCAGCGTCAGCCGGGCATACGCCTCGGTCTGCAGGATGCCCGGGATGTAGGCGGGCTCGTACCAGCGCAGCAGGTCGGCCTTCCGCTCGTCGTCGACCCACCCGCGCATCCACCCCGGAACGCCCTCGATCAGCACGGCGCGGTCAAGCAGCCGGCCAAACATGCCGCCGGTCTCCATCGCCTGGTCCATCGCGGCGAGGTAGTCGGCCTTCGGCGGGCGCTGGCCGGTCTCCACACCGGACACGTGGGAAGCCGAGTAGTTGATCAGCTTTGCCAGGTCCTCCTGGCTGAGGCCGGCCCGCAGCCGCGCCTGGCGCAACTCGCCGGCGATGAAGTCCAACCACGACCCGCCCATGTTCTCCCCTGCCTCCGCCCGGCTCGGCACACCACTTCCCACGGCCTCCCGCGACCTGTCCCGGCCCTGCTCAGCCGCCACCCGGAGGGGCCGGATGCCTTCCGAGCGTAGTGCCGTCCTCAACAGACTGTCACCGGTGGGCCGCCTCCCGTCCGGCCCGCCTCGGGGTCGCCCCGATCCCCCGATGCCGGGGCGGCCCCGACCCCGTGCGTTCCGCGAGACAGAAGGGCCGTCATGAGTGGCGCCATGCTTCCCGTACCCCGGTTGGGGCCGCACCCGGACCGGCCGCGGCCGTATCCGCTGGGCCAGCCGCCGCACCTGCCGATCCGGCCGCTCTGGTTGTGCCGGGCCTGCGGCGGGCCGTGGCCCTGCGCGCAGGCCCGGCTGCTGCTCAAGGTCGAGTACGCCGACCATCCCGTCGACCTGGCCGTCTACCTCTCCGGCCTCTACCACGAGGCGACCCACGACCTGTTCCGGCTCAATCCGCACGACGGGCCGACCCCCCGCGAGCTGTTCGAGCGCTTCGTCGCCTGGGGCCCCTACCGCCGGGGCCTGGTCGAACCCCCCAACGGCGACCGGTGAGCCGGGCGGTCGACGCGACGTCCGATCGCCGCCAGACGCGCCCGCCCCGCCCGGCGAGGCTTGTCCCATGACGACACTGGACGGAAAGGTCGCCCTGGTCACCGGCGGCGCCCGGGGCATCGGCGCGGCCGTCGCCCGGCGGCTGGCGGCCGAGGGGGCCGACGTGGCCATCACCTACGAGACGAACGCCGAGCGGGCCGCCGTGGTGGGCAAGCAGGTCGAGGCGGCGGGGCGGCGGGCCCTGGTGCTGGCCGCCGACAGCGCCGAGCCCCGGGCGGTACGCGAGGCGGTCGACCGGACGGTCGGGGAGCTGGGCCGGCTGGACATCCTGGTGAACAACGCGGCCGTCTTCCTGGTCGGCCCGGTCGAGGAACTGGGGGTCGACGCGCTGGACCGGACCCTGGCGGTCAACGTCCGGGCGCCCTTCGTGGCCGCCCAGGCGGCGGCCCGGCACCTGGGCGAGGGCGGCCGGATCATCACCATCGGCAGCAACGTCGCCCGCCGGGCGCCCTTCCCGGGCCTGGCGCTCTACTCGATGAGCAAGACCGCGCTGATCGGCCTGACCAAGGGGCTCGGCCGCGAGCTGGGGCCGCGGGGGATCACCGTCAACCTGGTGAACCCGGGCCCCACCGACACCGACACCAACCCGGCGGACGGACCGAACGCCGAGTTCATCGCGGGTCTGACGGCGCTCGGCCGGTACGCGGCACCCAGCGAGATCGCCGCCGTGGTGGCCCACCTGGCCGGCCCGGACGGCGGTTACGTCACCGGTGCGGTGATCGACGCCGACGGCGGCTTCGCCATTTGAGCGGATCGCGGGCGGGCGCGGCGCGCGCCGCGCCCGCCCGCCGGTCTGTGCACAACCCCGCCCGGGAGGCCCGACGGGGCGGGCGGGGACTCGGGCGCGCGCCGGGGT
>NZ_JBFAJK010000045.1:0-41365 GCF_040655175.1 Micromonospora sp. NPDC050495
CCAAGCGACTACCCCCTTCACGCCAGCCAACGAGCCGTCCAACACACGGGTTGATCGGACCACCGATCAACCCGCCTTTAACACCAGCTACCTAGCGCTGGTTGCCCTGCGGCCCAGGACTGTTGTGTAGCCATCGGTACAGCCCTGCCCGCAACGGACACGGCCCGGGCTCGAGGGCAGGACTGCTTCCGTGGACGCGGAATGAGACGACAAGCTAGCTAGCTAGGCTCGGATCAGAGCGCTCGCCGGGCCACCCACGGGCCGCGAGGTGGTGTCACCCAGGGCCAAATCAGGCGGCGCGAGAGCGCGTCGAATAGGCGTAGAGGCGCACTTGCAGCCGATCTTGCGCGATTCCCAAGCTGCGAGTTCCTGGGCCCAGCCGTCAGCCGGACGGGAGGCCGGTGCTTGCCAGCGTCAGCGATGATCGCTGCGTGGTCGAGAAGGAGTTCAGGACTCGCGGTGGTGTTGCCTACGTGGATCCACAAGTTGGGACGTGGGGACGCCCACAGCTTCATCGGAGGGCAACATGGCCCTTTGCCCGGCTCCGCGTCGGAGCGCAGGACATCGTGATCTCCTCAGTCTTCGGAGAGTTCCGAGTTAGGCGGACGAGCCTGGTCTCGATCTCGCGCGTCCGTCTCGTCCCCGTGCTGGCCGATGGCTTCAAGTTTGTGGCGCACGGCCACGACGAAGCAGTGATCTTTTGGGCTATTGGCGTCCGCAAAGTGTCGGACGAGTTGCGGCGCCACAGATGGACGTTGGAAGACGCCTAGTACTCCAACGTCACTTCGCCTGTCTGCGCTGGTAGTGGGCTCGTCGGGCTCGGGCTTGGGATGTTCGTCGCCAGGTCGACCAGTGCAGGGCGCGCGCTGGTGGTAGCGGTGTGGCGAGGACGAAGGCGTTGAGGAGTCGGCGGATTTCGGCGATGGTCAGCGCGATGATGTCCGGATCGGGGTTGGGCTGCTGAGCGGCGAGGACGGCCAGGGCGAGCATGAACAGGGTGATGAAGCGGTGCCAGCCGGTCCAGCTGCGGACGTGGTAGTGGTCCAGGCCGACCTGGCCTTTCCCTGTCTGGAACAACAGTGCTCACGAATACCGGACGGTGCCGAGGGCTCTGACCTGCGGTGATTTGGCCGAACGGTGCGGCGTGACCTCCCAGAGAACACCGAAGTGCCTAAGGCTCCCTGCTCGCGGTCCGGCTAGTGCCGCCTGTCGCCCGGTTGGCCTTTCTCGCCGCGCCCTCCTGCGGAAGTACGCGCCCGGCAGCGACGACGGTGAGGACCACCACGGGGACAGCGAGGCAGACCTGCGCCACCGATCGCGCTACCCACGCGTCCGGCTCGACGCCGATCAGACCCAGGCCGATGGTCCCCAGGTGCGCGGCGGCCACGCCGAGCGCAATCGTCAGCCACACGGAAGCGGCCTTCGGACCGGGCAGGACGAGCCGTCCTACGAGGCCGATCGTGGTGCCGATCGCAACGGCGCCGAGCAGACTGCTGCCACTCACCGGCGTCGCCCTCTTCTATCCGTGGTCGGGCTGGCGGGCGCATTGCCGCGCGCAGGTCCTACCGCGAGCCCCGGGTTGTCGTGCGAGGGCTGCGCGGCCGGCGCGGGTGACGCGACGGTCTCTGCGGGCCGGCCCAGGTCGGCGGTGTCGCGGATCCGCCGGATCCGCAGCTGCGGCGCCCGCACGGTGAGTACTCGGCCGCGACGAGTCAAGCGGCGTTGGACTTCCAGGAGCAGGCCGATCGCTGCCGCGTCCACATGCCGGCACTCGGACAAGTCGATCACCCTTCCGTTGGCTTCGGGGACATCACCCCATCCCTGGCCGCGCTGGCCCCGGACAGCAGGCGCAGGTCGAGTTCCTCGATGATCTCGATCTCGACCAGGGGCACCCGACGCTCCGGCCGGAGCGGAGGGCGTGTTCACGAATCTCTCCTACGCGCTTCTCGTGTTGGTTGCGGCATCCCTGGTCACTCTGGGTGCGGATCGTGGAGGTCGTTCCGCAGGCTCATGACAGTTGCGTGACAAAGGTGAACTGGTTCTCGCGCTACTGCTCGCCGTGCTGGAGGGCGGCCCCCGCCGGGCGGTGGACCTCGGTCTACGGCGTGGCGACCTTGGCCCGCGGCTCTGGCTTCCCGGCGATGTTCCTCACTGGCATCGTGGTCGGCGACGCCCGCGCGCCGTGCCGGCGAGCAGGTCCGGCTGGGTCGGTGCTGCGCGCCGGTGGCCACCCTGGCCACCGGTCTGCTCCTCGGCTACCTCGTGGCCCGGTCCCGGCACCGCGTCTGACGCCGGTCAGCCCCCGATCAGCCGGCGGATCTCCGCGGCGGCGGGATGCGCCGGTGCGACCGCGAGGAACCGGCGCAGCGTCGTCGGGGCGTCCGCGGGGCTCGTGCCGCGCTGGGCGAGCCCCAGGACGAGCAGGCCGTCGGGCGACTCGGGCGCGTGGTCGAGGACCTCCCGGGCCTGCCGCCCGGCTCCGGCCGCGTCCCCCGAGCGCAGCAGGGCGAAGGCGAGACGCAGCCGGATGGCGTCGTCCGGACGATCCCGCAGGACCTCCTGGTACATCTGCGCGGCGGCGGCGTAGCGCTGCTGGCCTTCCAGGTCCCGGGCCAGCCCCAGCGCGACCGCCGTCGGATCGGTGCGGGGGGCCGCGGCCGGTGGGGTCAGCCGGTCCGCGGCCACGGCCACCGCCGCCACCAGGCAGACCAGGGCAGCGGCCGTCAGGCGCCAGACGGGCCGCGGTGACCAGCGTCGGGCCGGCGGGCCCGGCTCGTCGCCGTCGGCAGGACGCCGGGCCCGCAGCGTACGTGCCGCGGCGATGCCCGCCCCGAGCAGCGCCAGCGCGGGTACCGCCCACAGCAGCAGGCCCGGTCCCCGCACCGGCGGCTGCGCCAGCACCTCCTCGCCGTAACGCGCGACGAACCAGCGGCGGATCTCGTCCGGACTGCGCCCCTGCGCCGCCTGGTCGGCGATCACCTGCCGCATCGAGGCGGCGATCGGCGAGCGGGAGTCGGCCACCGATTCGCCCTGGCAGGCGGGGCAGACGAGGTCGGCGGCGATCGCGGCCACCGGGTCCGTCCGGCCGTCCGGCCCGGTCGAGCGGAGCAGTCCCGCGCCCGCCGCGGCGAGCAGCGCGGCCAGCGCGAGCGTGACACCCAGGCGCCGGATCACGGCGCGGCCAGCAGGGGCGACAGTCGGTCGTCGAGCCACTGCCGGGTGACCACGCCGGGCTGGTGCGCGACGATCCGACCGTCCCGGTCCACCAGGTAGGTCTCGGGCACGCCGCGTACGCCCCACTCGATCGCCCGGGCACCGTCCGGGTCGGGCAGCACGGTCAGCGCGTCGCCGGCCCGCGCCTCCTGCAGCAGGGCGCGGACCGCGTCGGGCCCGTCGCGGAGGTTGAGTCCGACCACCCGTAGCCCGTTCGGTGACCACCGTCGTGCGGTCTCGGCCAGCAGCGGCAGTTCGTCGCGGCAGGGGCCGCACCAGGAGGCGAAGACGTTGACCAGCACCACCTGCCCGTGCAGCGCCGCCAGGTCGAATCGGGCGCCGTCGAGGGTGGTGCCGGTCAGCGCGGGCGCGGCAACCACCGGCGGGGGCCGGTTGTCGACCGGGCCGGTGCGGTACCCGGTGACGACGCCGCCGAGGCCGAGGGTCAGGAGCAGGATCGCCGCCGGAACCGGCCGGATCCGCCGCCACCACGCCCGGGCCGGCCGGCTCATCTCGATGCCCCCGCCGTGGCCGGGACGGACCGTCCGGCGGGTTGCGGTCGCCGCCGTGGCCGGACCGTGCCGGAGAGCGCGAGCAGTCCGGCGGCCACGGCGATCGCGCCGCCGGCCCAGACGAGACCGACGAGCGGGTTCACCGCCAGGCGTACGGTCGCGCTGCTCCCGTCGGCGGCCACCGCGAGCAGGGTGAGGTAGACGTCGCGGCGGGGACCGGCGTCGATCGCCGGTACGGTGACGGCCATGTCCCGCGCCGGGTCGTAGCGCAGCGCCGGGGCGGCGGCGCGGCGGTGGCCGTCAGCGGAGACGGCCAGGCGGGCCCGGACGGTCATCCGGCCGGCGGGTGTGGCGCGCTGCACCGACTCCAGCCGCGCGGACACGTCGCCCACCCGGATCGTCTCGCCCACCCGCAGGGTCCGCTCGTCGACCTGCTCGTACGTCGCGGACGCCGCGACACCCACCGCGAGCACGGCGAGGCCGGCGTGCCCGAGCGTGGCCGCCCGGCGCCGGCTTCGCCGGATGCCGCCGTCGCGCGGACCGCCGAGGGCGGTGAGCAGGCCGGTGAGCACGAAGGCAGCCGCCCCGAACGCGGTGAGTGCCGCGGCGCCGGGTCGGCTGAGCAGGCCGACAGCGGCCACGGTGGCCGCCGCCGCCGCGGCGGGCAGGGCGAGCCGGCGGAGCGCGCCGGCCCGTTCCCGGGCCCGCAGCGCGGGCGGCAGCCCGGCCAGCACCAGCACCACCACGGCCAGCGGGACCGCGGTGCGGTGGTAGTAGCCGGCTCCGACGCTGGCCCGGCCGCCGGTGATCGGCTCGGCGAGCAGCGGCAGCACCGTGCCGATCAGCACCACGGCGGTGAGACCGACCAGGAGCACGGCGTTGACCAGCAGGGCGGCGGGTCGGGACCAGAGCGCGGTGCCCGCCCGGGCGGGCGCGGGTTCGCGGCGGCCGGTGAGGACCGTGGCGGCCAGCACGGCGAGCAGCACGAAACCGAGCAGCAGGGGCCCCAGCGGCGACTCGGTGAAGGCGTGCACGCTGGCCACGGAGCCGGAGCGGGTCAGGAACGTGCCGAGCAGCACCAGCAGGAATCCCGCGCAGGCCAGGACACTGTTCCACCGTTCCCGGCCACGGCCACCACCCAGGCTGGTGTGCAGGAAGGCGGTGGTGGTCAGCCACGGCAGCAGGGAGGCGTTCTCGACCGGGTCCCACGCCCAGTAGCCGCCCCAGCCGAGGACCGCGTACGACCACCAGGCGCCCAGGACGATGCCGGCGGTGAGCGCGGTCCAGGCCACCAGCGCCCACGGCCGGGCCAGCCGCAGCCAGTTCCGGCCGGCGGGCCCGGCCAGCGGAGCGGCCAGCGCCAGCGCGAACGGCACGACCAAGCCGAGGTATCCGGCGTACAGCAGGGGCGGATGCACCGCCATGGCCACGTGCTCCTGCAGCAGCGGATTCGGACCCGGCCCGTCCGGCGGGGCCGGGTCCACGACCCGGAACGGGTTGGCGGCGAAGGTGGAGAGCGCGAAGAAGCACGTGGTGACCACGCTGACCACGACCATCGCGTGGGCGCGCAGCCGGTCCGACCGACCCCGCGCGAGCAGCGCGCCGTACCCGCCGAGGACGAGGAGCCAGAGCAGCAACGACCCGTCCATGGCCGACCACATGCTGGTCATCGCGTAGGGGAGGGGCACGTGCCGGCCCCCGTTCTCGGCGACGAACCGCACGCCGAAGTCGTGGACCAGCAACGCCGCCTCCAGCGTCGCACCCGCCGCGAGCGCGGCGAGCAGCGCGCCGACCGAGGCCAGGCGCGCCGGCCGGGCCGGCGCCCCGAGCAGGGCGACCCGGAGCCAGAGCAGCGCGGCCAGCGGCGCGATGAGCAGGCCGGCGACCAGACCGGCGGTGCCGAGGTCACCGAGCACCGGGTGACTCCGGGGCGGGGGAGGGCCGGTACTCGTTGCCGTGCCGTACCACCAGGTGGTCGGCGTCGAACACCCCGTCGGTGCCGAGCCGGCCCTCGACGACGGCGTCCTGGCCCTCGCGGAACGTCTCCGGTGGCACCCCGTGCTGCCGCACCGGCACCTCCTGACCGGACCCGCCGAGCCGGAACACCACGAGGTCGCCGTCCTGGTGCACGGTGCCAGGCACGACCTCGCCGCCCAGGCGGACCCGCTCGCCGATGGCCGCCGGGTCGCCGAGCACCTCTGCCGGCGTCCGGTAGTAGGTGAGGGTGTCCCGCAGGGCGCCGGTGACGAGCAGGGCGCCGCCCGCGAGCAGGACCGCGACCAGGGCCAGTCGCCCGGGACGTCGGATCACCGGACCAGGTCCGGCCGGCGGGCTGGTGGCCACGGGCGGGCGGCGTGGCGGGCGTCGAACTGCCGCTGCAGCCGCAGCACCCGGTGGGCCAGCACCCAGGTCGCGGCGACGGTCGCCGCCGCGACGGCCAGGAGCAGCGCCAGCGCCATCCGGGGGTCGATCGGTGGCCGTTCCGGCGCCAGCATGGTGGCCTGCTGGTGCAGCGAGCGCCACCAGAGCACGGAGAAGTGCACCACGGGGACCAGCAGGAAGCCGGCGACGCCGAGTACGGCCACGGGCCGGGTCACCCGCGGGTCGCCGTGCGGCGGCAGGCCGGCCCGCTCGGCGAGCGACCGGCGCAGGGCCAGCGCGGCGGCGTACGCCAGGAACAGCAGCGCGGTCGCGACCAGCCGTGGGTCCCAGGCCCACCAGGTGCCCCAGACGAGGTGTCCCCACAGCGAGCCGGTGGCGAGCGTGAGCGCCGTGAGTACGACGCCGATCTCGGTCGCGGCCAGGGCGACCCGGTCCCACCGGGCGTCGTTGCGCAGCAGATGGGCGCCGCTGGCCACCAGGACGACGGCGAACGCCAGGTAGGCCACCCAGGCGGCCGGCACGTGCAGGTACATGAGCCGCTGTGCCGGGCCCTGCCCGGCGTCGGTCGGGGCCAGCAAACCACCGGCGAGGCCGGCTCCGGCAGCGAGGCCGGCGGCGGTCCACGCGGTCGTACGCCGTGCCGCGGCACCGTGTGGGGAATCCGCGGTCAGTTCCACGGTGGAGCTTCGCATGATCGTCCCGTTCCGCGCCGTTGCTCGCCTGCTGCCTACGAGACCCCAACGTATCGGCTGCTTCTCGCCTATTTACTCCAAAAAGCATATTTCGTCCTACGCCTGATTAGAGTCGGCTCCGGTGGACACCCGAGCTGAATCCAGGACATCGACCCGGCGCCTCGCCCGGGCGGCGGTGCTGGGTGTCCTGCCCGCCCTGGCCGGCTGCGCCGGCGGGGCGCCGTCGGCCCTCGATCCCGCCGGCACCGGCGCCGGACGGGTCGCCGACCTGTGGTGGGTACTGTTCTGGATCTCCATGGCGGTGTTCGCCGAGGTCATGCTGGTGCTGGCCTGGGCGCTGGTGTTCCGCCGCCGGCGGGACGCCCGGGTCCGGCACGGCCAGCCGCTGCGCTTCGTCACGATCGCCGGCGCCGGCATTCCGCTGGTCGTCCTGGTGACCGTCTACGCGCTCGGCCTGCGCGACCTCGCGGCGCTGGGCGACGGACCGGGACCACGGGCGACCACCATCGAGGTGACCGGCCACAAGTGGTGGTGGGAGGTGCGGGTGGCGGGCGTCGCCGGCGCGACCGCCAACGAACTGCACATCCCGGTGGGGGAGAAGGTCCGGATCCGGCTGCGGACCGCCGACGTGCTGCACAGCTTCTGGGTGCCGCAACTGATGCCGAAGACCGACCTCATCGCCGGCGAGGTCCGGGAGACCTGGCTGCGGGCCGAGCGGGCCGGCACCTACCGGGGCCAGTGTGCCGAGTACTGCGGCACCCAGCACGCGCACATGGCCCTGCTCGTGGTGGCCGAGGCCCGCAGCGACTTCGACGCCTGGCGGGCACGCCTCGGTGCGCCCGCCGCCCAGCCACAGACCGACGCGCAGCGGCGCGGTCAGCAGACGTTCGCGCAGGGCACCTGCGCCGGCTGCCACGCGATCCGGGGCACGGAAGCCGCCGGGCGCGTCGGTCCGGACCTGTCCGACGTCGGCTCCCGCTGGAGCATCGGCGCCGGCGCGGTGCCGAACGACGGCGGCCACCTGGGCGGCTGGATCGCGAACTCCCAGACGGTCAAGCCCGGCAACTACATGCCGCCGCAGCCGGTCGCCGCGGAGCGGCTACCGGACCTCATCGCGTACCTGCAGTCGCTGAAGTGAGCGGAGGGGAGGCAGGCATGTCCACGACCGCGGCACCGGCCCCGGGCGCGAGCCGCGAGGAGCTGGCCCGGCTGCAGGAGCACTGGAGCGAGCGCCCCTCGCTGCGATCCTGGTTCACCACCGTGGATCACAAGAGGATCGGCCGCCGCTATCTGGTGACGGCCGGACTGTTCTTCGCGCTCGCCGGACTGAGTGCGCTGGCGATGCGCACCCAGCTGGCCCGGCCGGAGTCGGGGCTGCTGTCCCCTCAGGAGTACAACCAGCTCTTCACCATGCACGGCACGGCGATGATCTTCCTGTTCGCCACCCCGATGCTGTTCGGCTTCGGCAACTTCCTGGTGCCGCTGCTGATCGGATCGCGGGACATGGCGTTTCCCAAACTGAACGCGCTCGGCTACTGGGTGTTCCTCTTCTCCGGGCTGTTCATGTGGGCGAGCCTGCCCTTCGGCGCCGCGCCCAACGGCGGCTGGTTCGCCTACGTGCCGCTGACCGATGAGCAGAACACCCCCGGCCTGCACATGGACGTCTACAGCCTGGGACTGCTCTTCCTCGGCATCGCCACCACCGCCGGGTCGATCAACTTCATCGTCACGGCGCTGAAGTTGCGCGCACCGGGAATGTCGCTGAACCGGGTGCCGCTGTTCGTCTGGGCGATCGTCGCCACCGCCTTCATGGTGATCTTCGCACTGCCGGCGCTCAACCTCGACAACGCGATGCTCTTCCTGGACCGCCGCTTCGGCACCCACTTCTTCGACCCCGGCGCCGGCGGAAACGTGCTGCTCTGGCAACACCTGTTCTGGATCTTCGGGCATCCGGACGTCTACATCATCGTGATGCCGGCGCTGGGCATCGTCTCCGCCGTGCTGCCGGCCTTCACCCGGCGGGGAGTGGTGGGCTACCCGCTGATCGTGCTGGCCATCGTGTCCATCGCGATCATCTCGTTCGGGGTCTGGGTGCACCACATGTTCGCCACCGGGCTGCCGCAGCTCTCGTACAGCTTCTTCAGCGCGGCCAGCACGATCATCACGATTCCGTCCGGCATCCAGATCTTCGCCTGGCTCGCCACCATGGTGCTCGGCCGCCTGGTCCTCCGGGTGCCGCTGCTGTTCGTCATCGGCTTCATCGTGACCTTCGTGCTCGGCGGCCTCACCGGCACCATGTTCGCGCTGACCGCGTTCGACCAGCAGGTCACCGACTCCTACTTCGTCGTCGCCCACTTCCACTACGTGCTCATCGGCGGATCGGTCTTCCCGATGCTGGCCGGCATCTACTACTGGCTACCGAAGATCACCGGGCGGATGTACCACGAAGGGCTCGGCCGGTGGGCGTTCTGGCTGGTGTTCGCCGGTATGCACCTCACGTTCTTTCCCATGCACCTCTACGGCCTGTTCGGCATGCCCCGCCGGGTCTACACCTACCGCAGCGAGGACGGCTGGGACGGCTGGAACCTGGTCGCCACCATCGGCTCGTACGTGCTGGCGCTCGGGTTCCTGCTGGTCCTGGCCGGCGTGGTGCACACCATCCGGCGCGGCCGCCCGGCACCGCCGGACCCATGGGGTGGCGACAGCCTGGAATGGTCCACCGACTCGCCGCCGAAACCGTACAACTTCCCGGTCCTGCCGCGCGTACACAGCCTGCACCCGACCTGGGACGAACCCAGCCGGGAGTCGATGGGCGCAGGCGCGGAACCGGACCGGATCCTCGCCGACGGCCGACGGACGCTGTTGACCAGCGAGCTCGACGGGCGGCGCGAACGTGTCGTGGAGATGCCCGAGGCCTCGTTCCAACCGCTGGTGTTGGCCCTGGCGATGCTGGTCTTCTTCACCGCCATGCTGCTCGCCTGGTACCCGGTGGCCGCCCTGGCCGCCGTGGCGGTGGCCGTCACCCTGGCGGTCTGGCTGTGGCCGCCGCGCCGACCCGACCGGGAAGTCGGGGTGAGCCCGTGAACGCGAGGAGCGCGCCGGGTTCGCGAGCCCCGCGGTCGCGGACCGAGGGAGGCCGGGCATGACCGGAAGCACGTCGGCCACCGGCACCGAGGCCCTCACCACCGAGCTGCCGGTCGGCCGATCCACCGGCTGGTGGGGCATGGTGATGTTCGTCGTCACCGAGGGAACCCTCTTCGCCTGCCTGCTCGGCAGCTACTTCTACCTGCGCTTCCAGTACGGAGCCCAGTGGCCGCCGCCGGGGATCGAGGAGCCGAAACTGCTGCGCCCGCTGGTGATGACCGCCGTGCTGCTGCCCAGCAGCCTGCCGGTGATCTGGGCCGAGCACGGCATCCGCAAGGGCGAGCGGTGGCGGCTACGCTCCGGCCTGGCCGCCACCATCGTGCTCGGGGTGACGTTCCTGGCCCTGCAGGCCAGCGAGTACGCCGAGAAGCTTCGCGAGTTCACCATGACCACCGACGTCTACGGCTCGCTGTTCTACCTGATCACCGGCTTCCACGGCCTGCACGTGCTGGTCGGGCTGACCATGCTCGCCTGGCTGCTCGCCGCGTCCCTGCGCGGCGGCAGCTTCGGCGCCCACCGGCACGACCGGGTCCGCAACGCCGCCATCTACTGGCACTTCGTGGACGCGGTCTGGGCCGCCATCCTGTTCACCATCTACCTCTCGCCGAGGCTGTGATGAGCGCCCATCCCGGCCCGCGCGCCCGCCTCGCCGGCGGGCTGCTGTTCTGGTACGCCGTGCTCGGGGGCGCGTTCGCCTGGGCGGTGCACCTGCTGGCCGGTTGGGGCGTGGACGAGCTGACCTGCGCCGCGGGGTCCGAGCAGGTCGGGCCCCTGCCGCTGCGTGCCGTCGTCGCCGCCGCGGTGGTGCTGCCCGCCCTGGCGACCGTGGGCGCGCTGCTCGCCGCCGCCCTGCTGTGGCGGCGCACCGCCCCCTCGCCAGGAGAGGGCGAGGACCGTTCGGTGGGCCGCAGCCGGATGCTCGCCGTCGTGGGCATCTGGTCCAACCTGCTGTTCCTGACCATCATCGTGCTGGGCGGTGTCGCCCTGCTGGTGCTGCCGCCATGTCAGCGGTGACCGCCGCCGTCGGGGACACCGGCGAGGTGACCGGCGGGCTGCTCGCCATGCTGCTGACCGCCGCCCTGGCGCTGCTCGCCGCCGCGTACGGCCGGGGCGTGCACGAGCTGTGGGCGCGGCGCGGCATCGGCGACGTCCTGCCCGGCTGGCGGGTGGCCGCCTTCGGGGTCGGACTGTTCACCGTCCTGGGCGCCCAGAGCGGCCCGGTCACCGCGCTGGCCGAACGGGGCCTCGCCGGGCACATGACCCAGCACATGCTGCTGCTCGTCGCCGGTCCGCTGTTGGCCGCCGGCGCCGCCGGCCTGCCATTCACCCTGGCCTGTCCGGCGACCGCCCGCCGACGCATCGCCCGCCTGCGCGTCGCCGCGGGCGTCCGGTGGCTGCGCCGCCCCGTGGCGGTCGCGCTCGTCGCCGGCGGCGGCCAGACGGTGGTGCTCTGGTTCTGGCACCTGCCCGTGCCGTTCCTCGCCGCCGAGCGGCATCCGGCCCTGCACGTGCTGGAGCACGCCTGCTTCGTCGGGTCGGCCTGGCTGCTCTGGGCGCCGCTGCTCGGCACCGCCCGGCACCGGCTGCCCGCGCCCACCGGGATGCTGCTGCTGATCGCCACCATGCTGCCGGCGTCCGCGCTGGGCGCCGTGCTCACCTTCGCGCCCCGGCCGGTGTATCCGCCCGAGGTTCTCGGTGCCGACCCGCTGGCCGACCAGCAGCTCGCCGGGCTGCTGATGTGGGCCCCGATGGACGTGGCGGCGCTGGTCGTCACGCTCGCACTGTTCCTGCGCTGGCTGCTGGCGCAGCAGCGGCGGCGCCCGGAGCGGGTGACCTCGCCCGAGGGGGACGGCCGGCTGACCACTACCGAGGGAATGGTGACGTGAAACGCAGCGTCCGCACGCCGCTGACCATGCTTCTCGCGCTGCCACCGCTGCTGGCCGCGCCCGGCTGCGCGAGCACCGATCCGCCCCCACCACCCGAGGTGCGCGCCGGCCAGCCGGACCGTGGCGCGGCGCTGATCGCCCAGTACGGCTGCGGCTCCTGCCACACCATCCCCGGCATCAACCGGGCGGACGGACTGGTGGGGCCCCCGCTGACCCGCTTCGGGTCCCGCTCCTACATCGCCGGCAAGCTGGTGAACAACGCGGACAACCTGCAGCACTGGATCGCCGACCCGCAGGCGGTCGAACCGGGCACCGCCATGCCGGACCTGGGCGTCAGCCCGCTGGACGCCCAGGACATCGCCGCCTACCTGTACACGCTGGACTGAGCGATGGCCGTCTGGACGTACCGGTGGTGGCACCCGGCCCGGGCCGCGGCGGCCGGGGCGGTGATCGCGCTGGCCGCCGGGCCGGCGGCCCTCGCCGCGCCCGCCGCAGTCGCGCCCGCGCCGGCGAACGCCGCGCCCGCGCCGGCGCCTGGAAACGCCGCGCCCTCGCCGGCGCCCGGAAGCGCCGCGCCGGCCCCTGCCGCGGGCGAGGAACTGTATCGGCAGAACTGCGCCAGTTGCCACGGCGACCAGGGCCAGGGTGCGCAACGGGGACCGTCCCTGATCGGGGTGGGCGCGGCGGCGGTCGACTTCCAGGTCGGCACCGGACGGATGCCGATCGCGCGGGAGATGCAGCAGCCGCGCCGTGGCGAGCCGGTGTTCTCGGCGGACGAGATCGCCGCCCTGGTCGGGCACGTGACCAGCTTCGGCGGTGGAGGCCCGCAGATCCCCCGGGTGGGTGGGGGCAGCCTCACCAGCGGCCGCGAGCTGTTCGCCGCCAACTGCGCCCCGTGCCACGGCGCCACCGGCGCGGGCGCGCCGCTGACCAACGGCTGGATCGCCCCGCCGCTGTACGAGGCCACCCCGGTGCAGGTGGCCGAGGCGATCCGGGTGGGCCCCGGGCTGATGCCGGTCTTCCCCAGCCAGGTCCTCACCGACCAGCAGGTGGACGACCTGGCCGCCTACGTGCAGCGGCTGCGCAGCGAGCGCCTGGACCGCGGCGGGAATCCGCTCGGGCGGCTCGGCCCGCTGGCCGAGGGCCTCGCCGCCTGGGTGGCCACGCTCGGCCTGCTCGTTGCCGCGGCCCGCTGGTTGGGCCGGAGGGCCGGCGAGTGAGCCGGCGGCCACGGGTGGCACCGGCCCCACCCGGTGTCAACCGGCGCATCATCCTGTCCTTCCTGGTCAGCGCCGCCGGCGCGACCGGCTTCGCGGTCACCTACGGCCTGGGCGGGCAGACCCAGTGGGAGGGAGTGTGCCTCGCGGTGGCCTTCGCCGGGCTGGCCATCGGCCTGGCGATCTGGGGCCGGCGGCTGGTGCCGGTCGGTGGCTACGTCGAGGAGCACGAGGGCTTCGCGCCGCCCCCGGACGAGCAGGCCCGCACGGCGGCAGCGCTGACCGCGCCGGACAGCCCGATCCGTCGCCGGGGTCTGCTCGCCACGCTCGGCCTGGCACTGACCGCGCTCGGTGTCGCGGCCCTGTTCCCGCTCCGGTCGCTGCTGCCCTGGGACCGTGCCCGGCCGGTGCGGGCGCGCACGGACACCCCGTGGGGTCCCGGGGTGCGGCTGGTCACCGCGGACGGCCGGCCGCTGCGCCCCGCCGACGTGCCGGCCGGCACGGTCGTCGGCGTGTTCCCCGAGGGCGCGACCGACGCCGGCGACGGTCCCGCCTTCGCGGTACGGCTGTGGCCGGAGCGGTTCACCCGGTCGCCGTCCGCCGGGCACCTGGACGGTCTGGTCGTCTACTCCGTGCTCTGCACTCACGCCGGCTGCCCGGTACGGCTCTATCTGAAGGGCACCGGCCGGCTGCTCTGCCCGTGCCACCAGTCCTCCTTCGACCTGTTTGCCGACGCCCGACCCGTTGCCGGTCCGGCCGCCCGGCCGCTGCCCGGCCTGCCTGTCGAGGTCGACGCGGACGGGCACCTGCGGGCCACCGGCGACTTCACCGCGCCGCCGGGAGCGGGATTCTGGAGCCGGCCATGATCATGGATCGGTTCGCCCGCGCCCTCGACGACCGGCTGCGGCTGTCCCCGGTGGCCCGCAAGGCGCTGGCGAAGGTCTTCCCGGACCACTGGTCGTTCATGCTCGGCGAGATCGCCCTCTACTCCTTCGTCGCGCTCATCCTCACCGGCGTCTACCTGACCCTGTTCTTCGACCCCAGCTCCGCCGACCGGGTCTACCACGGCTCCTACGAGCCGCTGGACGGCAGCACCACCTCCGCCGCGTACGCCTCGACGGTGCGGCTGAGCTGGGACGTCCGGGCCGGGCTGCTGATCCGGCAGACCCACCACTGGGCAGCGCTGATCTTCGTGGCCGCCATCCTGGTGCACCTGATCCGCATCTTCTTCACCGGCGCGTTCCGCAAGCCTCGGGAACTGAACTGGCTGGTCGGCGTCACCATGCTGACGTTGGCCCTGGCCAACGGCTTCACCGGCTACTCCATGCCCGACGATCTGCTCTCCGGTCTCGGCCTGCGGATCATCGTCTCGGTGGTCGAGTCGATACCGCTGGTCGGCTCGTGGTTGGTCGCTCTCGGCCTGGGGGGCGAGTTCCCGTCCGACGAGATGATCCCGCGGATGTTCGTCACCCACGTGCTGCTGGTGCCCGCGGTGCTGGTCGCCCTCGTCTCGGTGCACCTGGCGATGATCGTGCGGCAGAAGCACAGCCAGTTCCCGGCTCCGGGGCGCACCGAACACAACGTCGTCGGCTCCCGGCTCTATCCCAGTTACACCCTGCGCTCGCTGGCACTGTTCCTCTGGATCCTGGCGGTGCTGTTCGGCCTCGGCGGGCTCGTGCAAATCAACCCGGTCTGGCTCTACGGGCCGTTCGCGCCCGCCCAGTCCACGTCGCCCGCGCAACCCGACTGGTACGTCGCCTGGGGCGACGGCGCCCTGCGGCTGTTCCCACCCTGGGAGATCCACATCGGTGGGCATCTGGTGCCGGCCCCGTTCTTCCCCGGCGTGGTGCTCGGCGGCGTCACCTTCCTCGCCCTGTACGCCTGGCCGTTCCTGGAGCGGTGGTGCACTGGAGACCGCAGCCCGCACCAGCTGCTCGACCGGCCCCGCGACCACCCGGTCCGGATGGGCGTGGGCGTGACGGCCCTGACCTTCTTCGGGGTGCTGGTCGTGGCGGCCGGCGACGACATCCTCGCCCGGCTGCTCCGGGTACCGGTGTACGACCTGCTCAACCTGCTGCGCGTGCTGGTGCTCGTGCTGCCGTTGCTGGCCGGTGCGCTGGCCTTTCTGCTGGCCCGGGCGCTGCGTCGCGGCGACGCGGCGCGTCTCGGCGAGCTGACCCGGGCGGACCTGCGGGCCGCCCGCCGGCCGGCGGGCGGCGCCGACGCGCGGGCGGAGCAGGACGAGCCGGAGGTGCCGGCCCCCGACCGCGCCGGGGAACGGATCGAGCTGTGGTCCGAGGGTGACGTGTGGCGCTGGCGTTACCGGGACGAGGCCGCCAGCGTCGCCATCCTGAGCAACCGGGTGGTGCCGACCGAGCAGGAGGCGGTCGAGTCGGCCCGGCTCGCCTACCCCGGCGTCGACCACGTGACCGTGCCGGGTCCACCGCCGCCCGCACCACCCGGCCGGGTGCGCACCACGCTGCGCCGCTGGGGTAACGCCGCCCTCGGCGCGTCGCTGCTGCTGGCGGCCCTCCGCCAGCGCAGGAGCCGGCGCCGGGGCGGCGGTCGGGACGGGTCTGCGCCGCGATGAACGCCGTCACGGCCCTCATCGGTCACCCGGGCTGGCTGGTCTGGGTCGCACTGAAGGCGTTCCTGCTCTACGCGACCGCCGTGCTCGCCATGCGCGTCGGCGGCCGGCGGACCCTGGCCGAGCTGTCCGCGTACGACTTCGTGGCCGCCGTCGCGGTGGGCGCGATCGTCGGACGCCTGCCCAGTGCCCCGGACGCGAGCTACCTGTCCGGCGCGGTGACGCTGGTCGCCATCGTGGCGGCCCACGCGCTGATCACCTGGGTACGCCTGCGGCCCGCGGGCCGGCGGATGATCGAGAAAGGGCCGGTGGTGGTCGTGGCGCAGGGACAGGTGCTCAACGGCAACCTGCGGCGCGCCGGGCTGACGCGCGCCGATCTCGACGCCCTGCTGCGGGAGCACGGAGTGGGTGAGGTCGACGGCGTGCACCTGGCGGTCCTGGAGGGCCGCGGACGGCTGTCGGTACTGCCCCGGGAGGCGGAGCACCGGTGAGGACGGCGCGTGGAAATTGGCCCGCCGCCAGGGTGGCCGGGTAGCCGCCGCCCCACCGCATCCACGCGGTCACCGCACTCGCCCTCGCCGCCGCCGACTCGCGGCAGCGTCACGCCGCCCTGACCGTCTCTGCTGTCGCCACCTGCTGGGCGGCGCTGGGCGCGACCGCCGCCCATGGCAAGGGAGCGCCATGGGGACCGAGGAACTGCACCAACCGACCGGCCGGGTGCTGGTCGTCGTGTGCGACAAGGGCGAGGAACCGGTTCGAGCCGGCCCTGCACGTGCCCGCCGTGCTCGGCCGCTCCGACGGCAGCACGCTGGGCGGGCACCTGCTCTCGGCCCGGGTGTGGCCGACGCTCGAGGTGATCGTCACCGAGGTCGCCCCGAGCTGGCCAAGCGGGTCGACCCGCAGACCGGACTGGCGCTCATCTCCGGCCCCGGCCACTAACCCGGTCAGGCGACCGCGGCCCGCACCAGCTCGGCGACCCGCTTCTCCACCTCCGGGCTCCACTGCCGCAGCGCGTACGCCACCGGCCACAGGTCGCCGTCGTCGAGGTTGGCCGCGTCCTGGAAGCCCAGCGTCGAGTACCGGTAGTTGAACTTGCCCGAGTTCTGGAAGAAGAGGACGATCTTGCCGGCCGCGTTCGCGTACGCGGGCATCCCGTACCAGGTCTTCGGCGACAGCTGCGGGGCGTTGGCGGTCACCGTGACGTGCACCCGCTCGGCGAGCACCCGGTCCTCCGGCGCCATCTTCGCGATCCCGTCCAGCAGCGCCTGCAGCTCGTCGGCCTTCTTGTCGCCCTTCTTGCCCTCGGCGCGCAGCTCGGCGGCGCGCTCCTTCATCGCGGCCCGCTCCTCGGGGCTGAAGCCGTCGGACCCGTTCGTGGACTTCGCTGCGGACATGCTCGGTCTGCCTTTCGCCGTTGACGGTTCGGCGCTCCCGCCGATCACCTGGGGAAAGGCTAGGCGGCCGGCAACGCCGGCGGCTTCTCGATTCCTGATCACATCGCGGGACCGGCCGTTCGGGGAGCCGGCTCAACCGGCCGGGCGTCACGGCTGCCGACCGGCGGCGCTCAGTAGAGCAGGTAGGGCTTGCGCTGCGCGGTGAACGCGGCCAGCTCGTCGGCCCAGGCGCCGACCACGTCGTCCACGTCGGCCCCGGCGTCGATCTGGGTGCGCAGCCGCGGCGACCCGGTGAGCTTGTCGATCCAGTACGGGCGAACCGGGTCCCAGGAGTCGCTGCGCCAGGCGAACGCCGGATATCTGCGCGCCTCCACGAGCATCGCCACCGCGGTGCGGATCGGGTCGTAGGCCGCCCGGTCGACCACCTTGACCTCGACGCCGGCACAGAGCTTGTTCAACAGCTGCGGCTTCTGCCCGGCCGAGGTCGGCGAGAAGTACGCCTCGCGGAACTCGACGCCGGGCAGGTCGCGGGCGTTGAGGCGGTCGCCCCAGTGGTGGTCGAAGTCGGTGGCCAGCCCGCCGATCAGCTCGAACGGGCGGCAGGTGCCCCGGCCCTCGGTGATCGACGCGACGCCCTCGAAGAGGCCGGTGCCGGGGTAGACCAGGGCGGTGTCCGGGGTGGGCATGTTCGGGCTGGGCATCACCCACGGCACGTCGGTGTCGGCGGCGAGGCGGTCCCGCTTCCAGTGCTCGCAGCCCACCACCTGCAGGTCGACCGGTCGCCCGGCGTCGGCCGGCAGGAACGTGCCGTTGAAGAAGCGGGCCAGCTCCCCGACGGTCATGCCGTGCTGCTGCACGATCTCCTTGAGGCCCACCCCGGAGGTGTACGGGGCGGTCATCATCGGCCCGTACGCCCGGCCGCCGATCGGGTTCGGGCGGTCCAGCACCACGTACCGGAGGCCGACCCGGGCCGCGGCGACCATCGAGGTGTACATGGTCCAGATGTAGGTGTAGAAGCGGACGCCGACGTCCTGGATGTCGAAGACGACGGTGTCCACGCCCGCCTCGGTGAACATGCTTTCCCAGCGGGCCTGGGAGGCGCCGTACGCGTCGTAGACCGGGATGCCGGTGCGCGCGTCGACGCCGGTGCCCTCGCTGCCGCCGGCCTGGGCCGAGCCGCGGAAGCCGTGCTCCGGGCCGAACGCCGCGGCCAGCCGGACCTGGCCCGAGCCGTGCATCAGGTCGACGAGGTGGCGGTAGGCCCCGTCGACGCCGGTCGGGTTCGACACGACGCCGACCCGCTGGCCGGCGAGCACCGCGAAGTCGGAGGCCACCAGCCGGTCCAGACCGGTCCGGACCCGGCGCACACCCGGGCTGGCCGCCGCGGGCGTCAGGGCCGCGCCGACCCCGAACGCGCCCGCGCCGGCGCCGAGCGCTCCGGTGCCCACCGCGCCGGCGAGGAAGTTCCTACGCTGCATGGGGTTGCCTCCTACCAGGTCAGGCCGTGGCCGTCGGGACGTGGCTGAAACTTAGCTACATATCAATGAGGCGTCAAGAAGCTTAGCTACAGCGCGGCCGGCGGCGGCCGAACGGGTCCGGGTCAGCGCGGGATCACCGTCGGAACAGGGGGCGCGGTCGACCGTGGTCCACCCGACGGAGGCGCGGCGACGGGCGCCGGCGGGCATCCGGGCGCTGGCCGGCAAGGCGGCCGCGAGCAGGACCGGAAACGACAACGACAGGGAGATCGCGCTCCCTGCCCACTTGAACATATATCGCACCGGTGGGCTTGCCGCAAGACCCCGGTCCTGCCGCAGAATCGTCGGTCTGGCCGCGGCGCGGACGAAAAGATGGGGTTCGACGGGACCGCTCTACCCCGGTGATCCCGCGGTCGCCGCGCCGCGCGGTACGCCCTACCCGGAGGAATCGCAGTGATCGAGCAGTACGTGTTGGACTTCCCCGAGATCGGCGCGGAGCACGTCGCCGTCGTGGGCGGCAAGGGCGCGAACCTGGGGGCGCTGTCGCGGATCGACGGCGTCGCGGTGCCGCCCGGCTTCTGCGTGACCACCGCGGCCTTCCGCCGGATGATGACCGAGGTGCTGGGGATCGACGACCGGCTCCGGGCGCTGTCCCGGCTGGAATCCGGCGACCGGGAGGGGATCGGCACGCTCAGCGCGGAGATCCGCCGCAGCATCGAGGAGACGCCCGTCCCGGGCGCGGTCGCGGCCTCGATCACCGGGGCCGTGGCCCGGCTCGGCGAGCGGGCCGGCTACGCCGTCCGCTCCAGCGCCACAGCGGAGGACCTGCCCGCGGCCTCCTTCGCCGGCCAGCACGACACCTACCTGAACGTCGTCGGGCCGCCGGCGATCCTGGCGCACGTCAGCCGGTGCTGGGCCGCCCTGTTCACCGAGCGGGCGGTGGCCTACCGCCAGCGCAACGGCATCGACCACCGGACCGTCGCGATGGCGGTGGTCATCCAGGAGATGCTCGCCCCCCAGGTGTCCGGGGTGCTGTTCACGGCCGACCCCACCACCTCCAACCGGCGGCTGGCCACCGTCGAGGCGGCCCCCGGCCTTGGCGAGGCGCTGGTCTCCGGGCGGGTCAACCCGGATGCCTACCGGGTGCGCGACGGGATGATCGTGGACCGGACGATCGCCGCCAAGCGGCTCGCCAGCCGGGCCCGGCCCGGCGGTGGGACGGCGGAGCACGCCATCGACCCGGCGCGGCAGGACCAGCCGGCGCTGACGGATGCGCAGGTCCTGCGCCTGGTGGAGCTGGGTCGGCGGATCGAGGCGCACTTCGGCCAGCCGCAGGACCTCGAATGGTGCCTGGTCGACGGCGACGTCCACGTCGTCCAGAGCCGGCCCATCACGACACTGTTCCCGGTCCCCGAGCGCGCCGACCGGGAGAACCACGTCTACCTCTCCGTCGGCCATCAGCAGATGATGACCGACGCCATGAAGCCGTTGGGGCTGTCCATGTGGCAGCTGACCGCGCTCGCCCCGATGCACGCCGCCGGCGGGCGGTTGTTCGTCGACGCCACCCCGCACCTGAGCACACCGTCGCGGCGGGAGAGCCTGCTCGCGCTGGTCGACAGGTCCGAGCCGTTGACCAGGGACGCGCTGGAGACCGTCCTCGGCCGCGGCGACTTCCTCCCGCCGCTGCCGGACCAGGCGCCGGCCGGGCCGCCGGTCGGCGGCCCGCCCGCGACCATCGAGACCGATCCGGCCATCGTCACCGAGCTGATCGCCCGCGGCGAGGCGGCCGTCGCCACCCTGGCACGCGACCTGCGGGCCACCGCCGGACCGGCCCGGTTCGACTTCCTCCTGGCGGCCTTCGAGCAACACAAGCGGGACCTGCGCGATCCCCTGAGCATGCAGGCGATCGGGGCGGGAATGGAGGCCACCTGGTGGCTCAACGACCAGCTGTGGGAGTGGCTGGGTGAGAAGAACGCCGCCGACACGCTCACGCTCTCCGCGCCCCACAACATCACCTCGGAGATGGGGCTCGCGCTGCTCGACGTTGCCGACGTCGTCCGTCCGTATCCCGAGGTGGTGGCCTTCCTGCGGGACGTCGAGGACGACGACTTCCTCGACGAGCTGGCCAAGCTTCCCGGCGGGCAGGAGGCGCGGGACGCCATCCGGGCCTACCTCGACCGGTACGGCATGCGGTGCGCCGGCGAGATCGACATCACCCGGCCGCGCTGGAGCGAACGCCCGAGCACGCTGCTGCCGGCGATCCTGGACAACGTCCGCAACTTCGCGCCCGGCGCCAGCCGGCGACGCTTCGCGCAGGGGCGCGAGGCGGCCGCGGAGAAGGAACGGGAGATCCTGGCCCGGCTGCGCGCCCTGCCCGACGGGGAGGCCAAGGCCGAGGAGACCAGGCGGATGATCGACCGGGTGCGGACCTTCGTCGGCTACCGGGAGTACCCCAAGTACGCCATCGTCAGCCGCTACTTCCTCTACAAGCAGGCCCTGCTGGAGGAGGCCGAGCAGCTCGTGCGCGCCGGTGTGCTCCGCGACCGGGAGGACTGCTTCTACCTCACCTTCCAGGAGCTCCACGAGGCCGTGCGGACGCACCGGGTCGACGATCAACTCATCCGGCGGCGCAAGGACGAGTTCCGGTCGTACCAGTCGCTCACCCCGCCCCGGGTGCTCACCTCCGACGGTGAGGGCCTCGACGGGGCGTACCGGCGCGACGACGTGCCGCCGGGTGCGCTGGTCGGCATCCCGGTCTCCGCCGGCACCGTCGAGGGGCGGGCCCGGGTTGTGCGGGGCATGGCCGACGCCGACCTGGAACCCGGGGACATCCTGGTGACCGCCTACACCGACCCGAGCTGGTCACCGCTGTTCGTCGCGGTCGCGGGGCTGGTGACGGAGGTGGGCGGGCTCATGACGCACGGCGCGGTCATCGCCCGGGAGTACGGCCTGCCGGCCGTCGTCGCGGTCCCGCACGCCACCGCCCGGATCCGGGACGGGCAGCGGATCCGGGTGCACGGCACCGACGGTTGGGTCGAGCTGCTGTCCTGACGGATCCTCCCGTCGGCCCGCGGGTGTCCCGGTGCTGCGCGGCACCCGGGCCGGCGGAGCCACAGCTCACCGGTGCGGGACCTCGACCGTGCGGTCGCGGCACCCGGGCGTGCGGAATCCCCAGCCGGTCCGGCCGCCGGTCAGCGGCTCCGGGTCAGCTCCGCGATGATCTCGGCTGCCGGGGCCGCCCGGGCGGACCGCCAGCCGGTGCCGGCCCAGAGGTGCAGGCGGTCGGCGTCGCCGGCCCGGGCGGCCGCCGCGCGCAGCGGCCGGGTCAGGTGGTGCACCGCCGGGTAGCCCAGCGGGGCGTCCGCCTCGTACCGCTCGATGAAGCCGTTGCGCAGGGCGCGGGCCGGCCGCCCGGTGAAGGCCCGGGTGACCACCGTCCGGTCCCGGCCGGGGTCGGCCAGCGCGTCGCGGTGGGTGCGGGTGGTGCCGCTCTCGGCGGCGCGTAGCAGCAGCGTGCCGACCAGGACGCCGGTCGCGCCGGCGGCGAGCGCGGCCCGCACGTCCGCCGCGCCGCCGACCCCGCCGGCGCCCAGCACGGGCAGCCCGGTCCGGGCCGCGACCAGGCCGACCAGCTCGGGCAGCGGGCGCAGCGGGGGCGGCTCCGCCGGGGTGAAGGTGCCGAGGTGACCGCCGGCCAGCCCGCTCTGCGCGACCAGCCCGTCCACGCCCAGCTCCGCGGCGGCGGCGGCCTCCGCCGGGTCGGTGACCGTGACCAGCACCCGGCTGCCGGCCCGGCGCAGCTGCCTCAGGACGGCCGGGGAGGGCAGGCCGAAGGTGAAGCTGACCACCGGCACCGGGTCGCGGACCAGCAGCTCCACCTTCGCGGCCCAGTGGTCGTCGTCCTCGGTGCGGGACGCGGCCGCGAGGTCCAGCCCGTAGGGCGCGCCCTCGGCGGCGATCCGGGCCGCGTACCGGCGGAACCGCGCCTCGGCGACCGGCACCGGCGTGGGCACGAAGACGTTCACGCCGAACGGGTGGCCGGTGGCCCGGGCCGCCGCGATCTCCGCCGCGACCGCCTCCGGCGCCCGGTAGCCGGCGGCCAGGAACCCGAACGCGCCGGCGGAGCCGACCGCGGCGACCAGCCCGGTGGTCGTCGGTCCGCCGGCCATCGGCGCCGCCACCACCGGCAGTTCCACCCCGAGCAGGTCGCGTGTCCCGTCCACCGCACCAGTCTGCCCGCCCGCCGTCCGCCGCGCCCCACCGACCGGTCCGGCCGGCCTGCCGGCCTGCCGGACCGTCGCGCCGACCGCCGACCGCCGATTGTCGGCGCCGGCCGCGCCGCGCGATCGACGGTGCGGATGGGGCCGGCCGGCACCGCGGCCGGCGGGGTCGCGCCGGGGCGAGCACGCGCCAGCAGTGGGGGGTGAGCAGCGAGGTCCGCGGCAGAGCCGATGGCGCGTCCGCTGCCCGGGCGGGCCTGGCGATCATCGTCGGCCGGAACTAGGTTGCCGGGCATGGCGTCCAGCTACCGGGTCCGCTCCCTCGACGAATCCACCTGGCCGGCCTTCGCCGCTCTGGTCGAGCGGAACAACGGGGTGTTCGGCGGCTGCTGGTGCATGGGATTCCACCCGGAGGGCGTCGGCAAGGGGACCACGGCGGAGCTGAACCGCGACCGCAAGCTGGCCCGGGTGCGGGCCGGCACCACGCACGCGGCCCTGGTCTTCGACGGCGACACCTGCCTGGGCTGGTGCCAGTTCGGCAGCCCGGCGGAGCTGCCGCGGATCAAGAGCCGCGCCGCCTACGAGAAGGGCCTGACCACCCCGCCCGACTGGCGGATCGCCTGCTGTTACGTCGGCAAGGGGCATCGACGTCAAGGGGTGGCCGGTGCCGCGCTCGCCGGCGCGCTGGACCTGATCGCCGAGCTGGGCGGGGGGACCGTGGAGGGATATCCCGAGGAAGCCGGGTCGGTGCCGGCCGGGTTCCTCTTCCACGGGGCGTTGTCGACCTACGAGCGGCTCGGCTTCACCCGGGACCGCAAGGTCGGCAAGCACCGTTGGGTGGTGACCCGCAGCGTGCCGGCGCGGACCGGCGGCCCGGGCGGTGGCACCGGCCCGGCGTGACCCGGCCGGCCCGGGCCTCCCGGGCCGCGGCCACTCTCCCGCACCGCACCGCACCCGCACCGCACACCCCACCAGAACGGCACCGGCCGGGACCCGGCGGTTACCCGCCGCGGCGGCGGGTAACCGGGCCGGACGGCGGCGCCGGAAGAGGGGGTGCGCGGGTGGCACGCTCGTTCGTGAACTGGTCCGGCAGTCTCTCCTTCACGCCCGCCGAGTACGCCGAGCCCGCCGACGAGGACGCGGTGCGGGCACTGGTGCGCCGGGCCCGGGAGAGCGGGATGACGATCCGGCCGGTCGGCTCGGGCCACTCGTCCAGCCCGCTGGTACGCACCGACGGCATCCTGGTCAGCCTCGACCGGCTCACCGGCGTGGTCTGCGAGGACGGGCGCGCCACCGCCTGGGCCGGCACCAAGCTCAAGGCGTTGGGCGAAGGGCTCTACGACGCCGGCCTGGCCATGGACAACCTCGGCGACGTCGACTACCAGTCGATCGCCGGGGCGACCGCCACCGGCACCCACGGCACCGGGATCGGCTTCGGCAGCCTGAGCACCCAGGTCACCGCCGTACGCCTGGTCACCGGGACCGGGGAGGTGGTGGAGATCGCCGCGGACCGCAACCCGGAGCTGTTGCCGGCCGCCCGGCTCTCCCTCGGCGCCCTCGGCGTGGTCACCCGGATGACCCTCGACGTGCAACCCCGCTACGACCTGCACCGGCGGTCGTGGTGCGCGGACCTCGACTGGACCCTCGACCACCTGGCCGAACTCCAGCACACCAACCGCAACATGGACTTCTACTGGTATCCGCGCAGCGACCAGACCCAGATCCGGGTGCTGAACCGGGTCGACGCCGTCGCGGACCGGCGGAACTGGCCGGCCGGCCGGGCGCCGGACGGCCGGCCCCGGGAGAACCGGGTGGGGCCGACCCACCGCACCATTCCCCGGCGGCGGGAACTGCGCTTCGAGGAGATCGAGTACATGCTGCCGTCGGAGGCGTTCCCGGCCTGCTTCGCCGAGGTCCGCCGCCGGGTGCGGGAGCGGCACCGCCGGATCGTCGGCTGGCGGGTGCTGGTGCGCACCATCGCCCCGGACGACATCTGGCTCAGCAACGCCTACGGCCGGTCCACCACCACCATCGCCTGCCTGCAGAACACCTCGCTGCCCTACGAGGAGTACTTCCGGGACATGGAGGCGGTCTTCCGGCAGTACGGGGGTCGGCCGCACTGGGGCAAGAAGCACTGGCTCACCGGCCGCGAGCTGCGCCCGCTCTATCCCCGCTGGGACGACTTCCAGGCCGTCCGGCGGCGCCTCGACCCGGACGGGGTGTTCCTCACCCCGGACCTGGCGCGGCTGCTGGAGGAGCGGTGAGCCAGGACCTCGGCGCGCACGTCTGGGTGCTGCCCGGCGGGCACGTGCCCTTCCCGGCGCACGGCCCGGAGCCCGCGTTCACCGGCTTCGACCAGCTCTGCGTGCTCAACGCCACCGACCGGGACGCCGAGCTGCGCCTCGACGTCTACTACGAGGACGACGAGCCGGTGGGCCCGTACCGGCTGCGGGTCGGCGCGCGGCGGGTCCGGCACGTGCGGATCAACGACCTCGTGGACCCCGAGGCGGTACGGCTGGACCGGCCGTACGGCTGCGTGCTGCGCTCCCCGGTGCCGGTGGTGGTGCAGTTCCTGCGCCAGGACACCCGGCTGCCGGGGATGGTGGCGTTGACCGGCGGCATGGCCTACCCGACCTGAGGTTCGACCGCGCGCGGGCGCGGGTACCCGCGCCCATGCGGGCAGGCACCGTGGGCGAGCGGGTACGCGGGGCCGGGCGGGACACCTACCGGCGGCTGCGGACGTACCTCATCGTGGCCGTTCAGGCTGGGTTGGCCGCCGCCCTGGCCTGGGTGGTCGCCGCCCACCTCTTCGGCAACCCCGAGCCGACGTTCGCGCCGGCCGCGGCGGTCGGTGTCATCGCCGCCTCGCTCGGCAGCCGGGCCCGGCGCACCGCCGAGCTCGTCGTCGGGGTGGTCCTCGGCATCACCGTGGGCGACCTGTTGATCGTCGCGGTCGGCACCGGGCCCTGGCAAACCGGCGTGATCGTCTTCCTGGCGGTCGCGGCCGCGGTGCTGGTCCGGGGCCCGGGCGCGCTGGTGACCCAGGCCGGCGGTACGGCCGTGCTGGTCGCCACGCTCACCCCCTCCGCGCCGGACCTGGAGCTGCCCCGGACGGTGAACGCGCTGGTCGGCGGGGTGGTCGGCCTGCTCGTGGTGCTCGTCCTGGCCCCGCTCAACCCGCTGCGCACGGTCCGCCGGGTGGCGGGCCCGGCCCTGGACCTGTTCGCCGGGGAGATGGGTGCCGCCGCGCGGGCCCTGGCGCGCGGCGACGCCCGGGCCGCCGAGGAGGTGCTGGACCGGATGCGCGCCGCTCAGCCGGAGTTGAACCGGCTCGGTGAGGCGCTCAGCGCCGCCGAGGAGGTGGTCCGGTTCTCCCCGGTCCGCTGGCGGCGCCGGCGCCGGCTGGCCGGATACCGGCGCGGCGTGGACCACATGAACCGGGCGTTCCGCAACTGCCGGGCGCTGGTCCGCCGGATCGGCACCACCCTGCGCGACGGGGAACGGGTGCCGGCCGACCTGCCGGCCGCGGTGGCGCAGTTCGGCGAGGCGGTCCGGTTGCTGCAGGAGGCGTTCCTCGACGCCCGCGAGCCGCTGGCGGCCCGGGACCGGGTGCTCGGCGCGGTTCGCGAGGCGGGTGCGGCGTGCCGGCAGGACCTGGGCTTCTCCGGCACCATCGTCGTGTCGCAGTTGCGTACCGCCGCCAACGACCTGCTCCGGGCCACCGGCGTGCCGCGTGCGGAGGCCCGGCGGCTGGTCCGGCGGGCCGCGACCGTGGGGGCGTGAACCGCCGCCCCGGCGGGTGCGGCATGATCACGTCAGCGGCGTCGAGGGGGAGGGGACGGGCCGATGACGGTGGCGGTGCCGCAGGGCGGCCGGGTGCTCTTCATCGGGGACAGCATCACCGACGCGGGGCGGGACCGGTCCTGTGGCGACGATCTCGGCACCGGGTACGCCATGATGGCCGCCGCCTGGTTCACCGCCCGCCACCCCGGGCACCGGGTCAGCTTCCGCAACCGGGGGGTCAGCGGCGACCGGGTCCGCGACCTGCGGGCCCGCTGGGAGACCGACTGCCTGGCCCTGGCCCCGCAGGTGGTGTCGGTGCTGATCGGCGTCAACGACACCTGGCGGCGGTACACCCACGACGACCCGACCAGCGCCGCCGACTTCGCCCGGGACTACCGGCACATCCTCGAGGCGACCCGGCGGACCGGCGCCCGGCTGGTCCTCGTCGAGCCGTTCCTGGTCCCGCGCGACGACGCGCAGCGCGGCTGGCGGGCGGACCTCGACCCGAAGGTCGAGGTGGTGCGCCGGCTCGCCGCCGAGTTCGACGCGACGCTGGTCGCCGTCGACGCGCTGTTCCAGGCGGCCGACGTGGACGATCGGGTGTGGACCCGCGACGGGGTGCACCCCACCCCGTTCGGCCATGCGCTGATCGCCCAGGCCTGGCTGGGCGCGGTCACCCCGACCGCCTGAGCTGCTCGTCCGGCCCGCCTCCGGCGGGATCCCCCGGCCGCGGCTAGGCTCGGCGGATGCACCGGTCCCGGCTGTACGCGCTGATCGTCGACGCGCCGCACGACGCCGCCGCCCCGGCCGCCGACTTCTGGTCCGCGGCGTTCGGCGCGCCCACCGAGGTCGACCCGGCCGAACCCCAGTTCACCGGCCTGCGTGACGTGGTGCCGGGGCTGGTCGTCGCGGTGCAGGCGGTGGATGACGCCCCCCGCTACCACCTGGACATCGAGACCGACGACGTCGCCGCCGAGGTGGCCCGGCTGCGCCGGCTCGGCGCCACCCCGGTCTCCCGCTGGCTGGACTGTCACGTGCTGCGGGCCCCGGGCGGGCACCTGCTCTGCGTCATCCCGGTGGCCAGCGACCCGGAGCTGTTCGCGGCCACCGCGCGTCGCTGGGACTGACCGCCGGCGGCCACCGCGCGTCGCTGGGACTGACCGCCGGCGGGCGCCCCGGCCGCGGTGACCGCGGCCGGGGACGCCCCGGTCAGCCGGTGTACGGCAGGATCAGCGTCGAGCGGTTGCCGACCCCGAGGCTGGTCCCGGTCGTGCCGATCGCGTTCCAGACCTCGACCCGGACCGTGCCGTTGACCAGGTTGCCGAGGGTGCCGGTGGCCGAGCGCAGGCCCTGGCTCTCGGTGTAGTGCTCCCAGCCGACGAGCGGGTCGGTGGCGAAGTAGCGGTACGTCTCCACCCGGTCGGTGGTGCCGTCCCCGGTCAGGTCGTAGGAGACCCGTAGCTGGGTGCCGTTGCCCACCGTCGTGCCGGCGTCCAGGAACAGGTCGAAGCGGCTGGCCCCGCCGGTGTACCGGCCGGTCAGCCCGGTGTCGGTGAACACCTGGGGGTTGCTGGGCGTGCCGTCGTGGTTGCCGTTGGCCGCGGCCACCGACACCGTTCCGGCGGCCCCGGCGGCGGCGCCGAGCGCCCCGCCGGAGAGCAGGTAGCGGGTCGGTGCCAGGGGCGTCGAAGGGCTCGGGCTCGGGCCGGTCGGCGACGGGCTGGGGCTGCTGGGCGACGGGCTCGGGCCGGTCGGGGTGGGCGACGGCGAGCTGGTGGGCGTGCTCGACGGGGTGGTGGGGACGACCTTCCCGCCGGTGGCGTTGCCGCCGCTCCAGGTCAGCGCCCCGGAGGTGGCGGTCCGGCCGGCCGGCACGGCGAGCCGGGTGCCGTCGGAGAAGGTCACCGTCAGCGGCTGGGCGGTGATGTTGGACGCCACGTACGTGCGGGCGCCGCTCTTGCGGAACACCTTCGCCAGCGGGTGGTCGGCGGTCACCGAGGTGTCCACGGTGCCCAGCGCGGCCAGGTTGCGGATCCAGTGGAAGGTGTGCGCCCGGCTTTCGCCCTCCTCGCTGGTGAAACCGCCGCTGGCCCGGAGGTTCTGCAACGCCCGGTCGCCGTCGCCGAGGGCCAGGAACTCCCAGAGGATGTCCTGCCACACCGTCGGTGGGCCGCCCTTGTTGGTGACCAGCTCGGCGTAGTTGGTCAGCACGTAGGCGGGGTCGTCGCCCAGGTAGAGGTGACCGCCGGTGACCGGCAGCAGGTTGATGCCCTGGATCATCTCGGGGGCGGCGGAGAACCAGGTGGCGTACGCGGCCCCGTCGCCCCAGACCATGCCGACGGCGCGGTGGCCGAAGGCGGCCGGGAAGTTCTGGTCCCGCACGTCGAACCAGTACTCGGCGATCGCCGCGGACTGGGTGGTCCAGAGGTGGATGCCGGCGTCGCGGACGGCCCGGTTCCCGGTCGCCTGGCCCCACTGGATCAGGGCGTTGGCGAAGTTCATCCCCTCCGAGGAGGACTCCTGGTTGTTGCCGGCGCCGAACGGGGCCAGCCCGGAGGCCCAGTCGTGGCCGGCGTAGATGTCGAAGTCGCGCAGGTAGGGGAAGCGGCTGTCGGTGCGGTCGTAGTTGTTCGCGTCGCGGATCAGCAGGTCGACCATGCCGCCGTAGCGGGTGGCGTCGGCCCAGGTCGGGTCGAACTTGGCGACCGTCGCGGCGGCGGCGACGAAGTAGCCGTAGTGGAAGTGGTGGTCGTTGAGGTCGGTGTCGGAGGAGTACGAGGCGGGATAGCCGATCAGCGTGCCCCAGTTGCGGTCGTAGTAGAAGAGCTGGCCGCTCTCGCCGGTTCCGGCGGTGAGCCAGTTGGTCAGCCGGGCCTTCATGGCGTTGATGGCGGCGTCGCGCACCCCGGTGCGGCCGAGCTGGTCGGCGATCTCGGCGATCCGGGCGGCCCGGCCCAGTCCCTTGCCCGCCCAGTAGGTGTCGGTGCCGCCGACGCCCTCCGGGTTGGCCAGTTCGGCGTCGAGGTACCCGGTGACGGTGGCCAGGTCGGCGCCGCTGGCGTCGCCGACGGCCGGCACCTCCGGCAGCACCCCGGTGTAGCGCATGCTGGTGGTGAACGACGAGACACCGGTGAGCACCCGCATCGCGCCGCGCGGCGAGACGTACGTGGGGGTGATCGGGGTGGCGCCGGTCAGGTTGCGCCACTGGTGCGGATAGAGCGCCGTCACGGTCCGGGTCTCGGTGCCCTCGCGCGGGGTGGTGGTGAAGGCGTACGTGGTACGCACGGTGCCGGCGGCGGGGTCGTACGCGTAGCTCATCCGGGTGCCGGTGACGTGCGCGTGGGCGTAGCGGCCGTACTCGGCGGCCAGCGCGGCCCGGTCCGCCCCGCCGGGCAGCACCGCGACGGAGAAGTAACCCTTGCCGCCCAGGGTCGAGCTGATCACCGCCCCGGCGACGGTCCAGGTCGCGCCGCTCGGGGCGTAGCCGACGTAGTCGTGGCCGTTGACGGTGAAGCCGATCGTGGCGCCGCTGTTCGACCAGACGGTCGGGGCGGCCGCGGCGGTGAGCTGCGCGGCGCCGCCGCTGATCCGGTAGTAGCTGAACGGCAGGCCGTGGCCGATGGTGGCCCGCATGCCGCGGGTGCCGTCGCTCCAGTCGGCGGTGACCGTCCAGTCCGTCCAGTCGGCGGCCTTCACGACCGGGGCGGCGAGCCCGGCGACGCCGACCCGCAGGTCCTCCCGGTACGGGTAGTGGTACTCGCCGACTCCGGTCGCGGTGCCGCTGACCGCCGCCGTGGTGGTGTACGACAGCCCCAGCCCGTTGGTCTCCGCCCGGTACGCCAGCGGGTGGGCGTGCAGGTTCTCGCTGGTGGCGCAGTTGTTGCGCTTCCACAGCAGCGATGTCCACCAGTCGTTGGTGGGGATCGCGCCCGCGGGCGCGTCGGGGGTCACGAAGAGCCGGGGGTTGGTGCTGAGGGCGCCGCAGCCGGTGGGCAGGGCGGCGCCGGCCGGCAGCGTCTCGGTGTAGCTGCCCGCGCCGACGGTGCCGGCCGCGGCGGTGCCGCCGCGGGCCAGGACGGCGCCGAGCAGGCCGGCGGCCAGCACCGACGCGGTGGCCAGGGCCAGGGCGCGGCGGGTGCGGGGGATGCGACGTGGCGGGTGCGCCGGGGCGCCGGGGGAGCGGCCCCGGAGGGGGAGTGTCATGGGAGTCCCCTTACGTGGAGGAATCGGGGTGGCGGCCGTGAGAGCGCTCTCTTGCACAGCGACGTTAGATTCGGGTTTCGTCATCGTCAATGGTTTGTTGCCCCGGCGGCCCCTCCGCCGCCGCCCGGGGGGCCACCCCCGGTGGCCCGTCCCGCACCGACCCCACCCCCGCTGAGCAGCGGCTTCGAGCGTTTTCACCGGCAGTCACCGGGTAGTCCCGGGCGCCGGCGTGCCGACCGGCGGGTCGCCAGACAGGGGTGGTGGTGTGATGGTCCGCGCTCGTCGCACGTCCCGGCCCGGCTGACCGTGTGCGGGATCAGCGGGGAAGCCCGGTTCGACGGCGCCGAGCCGGACGCGGACGCCGTCACCCGGATGAGCGCGGCCCTGCGCCCGCGCGGCCCCGACGGCGAGGGCCTGCACCGCGCGGGCTGGGTGACGCTGGGTCACCGGCGGCTGACCGTCATCGACCTGTCCGACGCGGCGGCGCAGCCGATGACCCGCGAGGACCTCGGGCTGAGCCTGGTCTTCAACGGCTGCGTCTACAACTACCCGCAGCTGCGGGCCGAACTGGCCGCCGCCGGGCACCGGTTCCGCTCCACCGGCGACACCGAGGTCATCCTGGTCGCGTACGCCCAGTGGGGGGAGCGGTTCGTCGAGCACCTGGTCGGGATGTTCGCCATCGCCCTCGTGGACCACCGCCGGGGGCAGCTCGTGCTGGCCCGCGACCGGCTCGGCATCAAACCCCTCTACCTGGCGGAGCGACCCGGCCGGCTGCGCTTCGCCTCCACCCTGCCGGCGCTGCTGCGGGCCGGTGACGTGGACACCGACATCGACCCGGTGGCGCTGCACCACTACCTGTCCTGGCACTCGATCGTGCCCGCGCCCCGCACGATCCTGCGCGGGATCCGCAAGCTGCCGCCGGCCACCCTGCGCGTGGTGGACGCCGACGGGCGCAGCCGGGAGCGGGTCTACTGGCGTCCCGACTACGTCCGGGACCCGGCCCGGACCGACCTGGACGCGGGCGACTGGCAGGAGGCGATCGGCGACGCGTTGCGCACCGCCGTCCGGCGGCGTCTCGTCGCCGACGTACCCGTCGGGGTGCTCCTCTCCGGCGGCCTGGACTCCAGCATGATCGTGGCGCTGCTCGCCGAGGCCGGGCAGCACCACCTGCAGACCTTCAGCATCGGCTTCAGCGGCCGCGACGGCGAGGCCGGCGACGAGTTCCACTACTCCGACCTGGTGGCCGCCACCTTCGACACCGACCACCACCGCATCCAGCTCGGCGACGAGGACCTGATCCCGGCGGTGCGCCGGGCCGTGGCGGCGATGACCGAGCCGATGGGCAGCCACGACGTCGTCGCCTTCCATCTGCTCTCCGAGCAGGTGGCCCGGCACGTCAAGGTCGCCCAGTCCGGGCAGGGCGCGGACGAGGTCTTCGCCGGCTACGGCTACCACCAGCCGCTGGCCGACGTGCCCCGCCACGAGGTGGCCGAGGCGTTCGCCGGCGCCTTCTTCGACCGGGAGCACGCCGAGATGGCCGAGGTCGTCGACCCGGCGTACGGCTGCCCGCGGGACGCCAGCCAGGAGTTGGTCGAGGCGCACCTGGCGGCGCCCGGCGCCGACACCGCGCTCGACGCCGTGCTGCGCCTGGACACCCACCTCATGCTCCCCGACGACCCGGTCAAGCGGGTCGACAGCATGAGCATGGCCTGGGGGCTGGAGGTGCGTACCCCCTTCCTCGACCAGGACCTGGTCGCGCTCGCGGCGGCCTGCCCGCCCGGGCACAAGACCGCCGAGGGCGGCAAGGGCGTGCTCAAGCGGGTGGCCCGCACGGTGCTGCCCGCCGAGGTGGTCGACCGGCCCAAGGGCTACTTCCCGGTGCCCGCCCTGCGCAACGTCGACGGGCCGGTGCGGGACCTGGTCACCGAGGCACTGGCCGCGCCGGCCGCGCGGGACCGGGGCCTGTTCCGCCGGGCGTACGTCGAGGCGCTGCTGGCCGACCCGGACCGGGCGCAGGCCGCCGCCGGGAGCAACAAGCTCTGGCAGTTGGGACTGCTGGAGCTGTGGTTGCAAACCCACCGGATCGGCTGACCGGCCGGTGGCGTGGCGGGCCCGCGCCGGGGTAAGGGCACCCGGTGAAGTTCGTCATCGACAGCCCGGCCGACGGCCGGTACGCGTTCGCCGTCCTGACCGACGACGGCCAACTCCTCGCCCAGGGCCGGCAGTTCGGCGACAAGTCCGCCGTGCTCGGGGTGGTCGCGGACATGATGCGTGAGCTGGGCGGGGCCGCCGTGGAGGACCTGACCGAGGCGACCCACCCGCCGCACGCGCCCGCCTCGGCCGAGGTGCCCCGGCGCGACGAGCCGGACATGGCCGACCTCGGCCGCTCCGGCATCCCGCCGGTCTGACCGGCGCAGCGGACGGACGGTGCCGGCAGCCGGTCCAGCGCGGCCCGCCCGGGTCAGCCGCGGACGGTGTCGGCGGCCACCCGGTCCAGCGCGGTCCGCCCGGGTCAGCCCCGGATGGTGTCCGCGGCCAGCCGGTCCAGCACCGCCCGCACGTCGCCGCCGCTGGCGGCCATGGTCCGCCGCTGGCGGGTCGCCCCGGTGCCCTCGCGGCGCAGCCGGTCGAGCTGGCCGCGCACGATCTCCAGGTCACCGTGCCGGACCAGCGCCGGGGTCACCGCCGCGTACAGCTCCTCGACCAGCTCCCAGGCGGGCCGGGTGCCCCCGCGGGTCAGGTCGATCAGCTCACCGTCCACCCCGTCGTGCGCGGCCCGCCAGTGCGCGGCGGCCAGCAGGCAGTTGCGGATCCGGGGGGCCGGTCGGCCGGCGTGGACCTCGTCGACGAGGGTGGCGACCAGGGCCCGGATCATCGCCGCCACCAGCACCGTGTCGTCCACGGTGGGGCAGACGTCGCCCACCCGCACCTCCACCGTCGGGTACGCGGTCGACGGACGGGCGTACCAGTAGACCATCGCGGCGTCGAGCATGACGCCCGCGGCGATCAGGTCCGCGACGGTGCGGTCGTAGTCGGCGGCGTCGGCGAAGTAGGGGCTCGGCCCGACGCTCGGCCACCGGTCGAACTGCATGGAGCGCCAGCTCGCGTGCCCGGTGTCGTGCCCGTCGTGCAGCGGGGAGTTGGTGCTGAGCGCCTGCACCACCGGCAGCCAGGGCCGTAGCCGGTTGCAGACCTGGACGGCCAGCTCGCGGTCGGGCACGCCGACGTGCACGTGGCAGCCGCAGACCGCCGGGTCGTGCGCCACCGGACCGTACCGGCGCGACATGGCCCGGTACCGGTCCTTGTCCGGCACGGTGCGGTGCGGCTCGCAGACCGGGGTGGCGGCGACCGCGACCAGCCGCGCCCCGGCCGCGTCGGCCGCCCCGGCCGCCGCGCGGCGCAACGCCAGCAGCTCCGCGCGCAGCCGCGCCAGGTCGGTGCAGACCGGCGTGACCATCTCCACCATGCTGTGCCGGAACTCCTGCCGGCTCTGCCGCCGGCTGTGCCCGGAGAGCGCGGCGAGCACCCGGTCGGCGACCGGAAGGCTCTCCCCGGTCACCGGGTCGAGCAGCAGGAACTCCTCCTCGACGCCCACGGTGAGGACCGCGGGGACGGATGTGACGGAAGGTCGGGATCCCCGCACGGCCATACCTCGACGGTACGGCCGGCACCTGCCAGCCGTGGGCCGTTTCCCCTGGCCGCGCCGGGTCGACGGCGGCGGACCACCGGCGTGGTCCGCCGCTCGGATCCGGCTCAGGCGGCGGTGGCGGTGGCGAGCTGCTGCTCCGACGCGGGCGCCGGCGCCGGCACGGTGGACCACCCGGTGAGCGGGTCGTCGCGGCGCGCGCCGGCGGTCGTCGCCGGGCCGGCGGCCCGGGGTGTCCGGGCGGCCCGCAGCCCTTCCTGGGCGCTGTTCCACGCGGCGCAGGGCCAGCTCGCCCCGACGCAGCTCGGGCTGACGCAGATCCGCTCCTCGTCGGGCTGGTGGGCGTCGGCCACCGCGGCGGCCAGGCTCCACAGCAGCGGGTCGGTCACCTCGGCCGGCCGGTCGGCGCGGTCTGTGCTGGCTTCGGACATCAGTGGTCCCCCCTCTTCGAGCGGCCCCCACCTTTTCCGGTCCGCGGGCGCGGCAAACCTGATCGCGGCGACTTTTTGCCGATCAGCCGGTCGGGCATAGGCTGACGACGTGGCGAGGTACTACGACCTGCACCCGGACAACCCGCAGCCCCGGGTGCTCCGGCAGGTCGTCGACCTGTTGCGCGACGACGGCCTGATCGCCTACCCGACGGACTCCTGCTACGCGTTCGGCTGCCGGCTCGGCAACCGGGCGGGCGTGGAGCGGATCCGCGACCTGCGCAAGCTCGACGACCGGCACCCGTTCACCCTGGTCTGCGCGGACTTCGCCCAGCTCGGCCAGTTCGTCAAGGTCAACAACTCGGTCTTCCGGCTGGTCAAGGCCTGCATCCCGGGCAGCTACACGTTCATCCTGCCGGCCACGGCCGAGGTGCCCCGCCGGTTGCAGGACCCGCGCCGGCGCGTCGTCGGGGTGCGGGTGCCCAAGCACACCGTCACCCAGGCGTTGCTCGCCGAGCTGGGCGAGCCGCTGCTCTCCAGCACCCTGCTGCTCCCCGGCGAGGAGGAGCCGATGACCCAGGGCTGGGAGATCAAGGAACGGCTCGACCACCAGCTCGACGCCGTGCTCGACGCCGGCGACTGCGGCCTGGAGCCGACCACGGTGGTCGACCTCTCCGGTCCCGAGCCGGAGATCCTGCGTCGCGGCGCCGGGGACACCAGCCGGTTCGAGTAGCGATTCGCGCGTTCCGCCTCGCCGGCCCGACCCGGTGCGGCACCGTGAAGCCGGGCGGCGGGCGACGGGGGTACGCGGTGGAAGCACTCGTGCTGATCACGGTGCTGGGCGCGACCGTGCTCGTCGGCACCACCCTCGGCGGCCGGTACAGCGTGGCCCCGCCCGTGCTGCTGATCGCCATGGGCGCCCTGCTCGGCCTGCTGCCGCCGTTCGACAACGTCACGCTCCCGCCCGAGCTGGTGCTGGTCCTGTTCCTCCCGGCCATCCTCTACCGGGAGAGCCTGGTCGTGAGCCTGCGCGAGATCCGGGCCAACCTCGCGGTCATCGCCATGCTCGCGGTCGCCCTGGTGATCATCACGACGGTCGCCGTCGCGTACGTCGCGCAGGCGCTCGGCGTCGCCTCCGCGCCGGCCTGGGTACTGGGCGCGGTCCTCGCGCCGACCGACGCCGCCGCCGTCGCCGGCCTGGCCAAGCGGATGCCCCGCGGCATCCTCACCACGCTGCGCGCGGAGAGCCTGATCAACGACGGTACGGCGCTGGTGCTCTTCTCGGTGACCGTCGGGGTGATCATCGGCGGGGCCGCCCCGGGGGCGCTGGCCCTGGGCGGGCAGTTCGTCGGCAAGGCGGCCGCCGGCATCGCGGCCGGGCTGCTCGTCGGCGGGGTGGTCGTGCAGATCCGCCGGCACGTCGACGACCCGCTGCGCGAGGGCGGGCTGAGCATCCTCACCCCGTTCGTCGCCTTCCTGCTGGCCGACGCGGTGCACGCCAGCGGCGTCCTCGCGGTGGTCGTCGCCGGCCTGCTGCTCTCCTACGCCGGGCCCCGGGTGATCCGGGCCCGCTCCCGGGTGACCGCCTACGCCTTCTGGGACCTCTCCACCTTCATGATCAACGGCAGTCTCTTCGTGCTGCTCGGCATGCAGGTGCCCCGCTCGTTGCGCAGCATCACCAGCCACTCGCCGACCGAGTCGCTCGGCATCGCGGTGCTGATCGTCCTGGTCGTGGTGGCGGTCCGGATGGCCTGGGTGCACCTGTCGGTCGCCGCGTTGCAGAGCATCGACCGGCGGGAGTCCCGGCAGGGCCGCCGCTTCAGCGGTCGGGTCCGTACGGCCACCGGCTGGGCCGGCTTCCGCGGCGCGGTCTCCCTGGCCGCCGCGTTCGCCGTCCCGGCGACCACGCACGACGGCGGGCCGGTGGACGAGCGGGACCTGATCATCTTCATCACGGTCGTGGTGATCGTCCTGATCATGCTGGTGCAGGGCACCACCCTGCCGGCGGTGGTCCGCTGGGCCCGGCTGATGGGGGACCGGGAACGCGACGACGAGGTGCGGCTGGCCCGGATCCGGGCCACCGAGGCCGCCCTGGAGGCGCTGCCGCAGGTCGCCGTCGACGTCGGCGCCTCGGCGGACGCGGTCGACCGGCTCCGCGCCGACTACCAGGACCACCTGGCGGACGTCCGCGCCACCCGCGGCGAGCAGGACGAGCAGGAGCGGGAGACCGCCCGGCAGCTGCGGCTGGCGGCGCTGGACCGCAAGCGGCGGGAGGTCACCCGGCTACGGGACAGCAACCAGATCGACGACGCGGTGCTCCGGCAGCTCCAGGCGGCCATCGACATCGAGGAGATCCGGCTGCTCGGCCCGGAGGTCGAGGACTGAGCGGTGCCGCACCGACCGGGTCGCGGTCAGTTCGACCGGTCGTCGAGGAAGTCGAGGACGACGGCGGCGAACAGCGGCGAGCTGAAGATGCTGTAGTGGGTCAGCCCGGGCAGGATCGCCAGCGCGTGCCCGCCCTTCGGCCGGCCCTCACCCATCCAGCCGCCGTCGCGCAGACCACCGTCCAGCAGCTTGAACACCTCGACGTAATGGCTCGGCGGCGCCATGTCCGCGTCACCGGCGACGATCATCGTGGGCACCTGGAGGCCGCGTACCTCGTCGGTGAGGTCGAAGTCCTTCGCCATCAGCTCGCCGATCTTGTCGAGCAGCCGGGGGAAGTCCTCCGGGCGGGGCGCCACCCGCTGGTAGAGCTGGTACATCGGGGTGTCCTTCATGAACTCCGCGGCGGCCCCGGTCACCTGGCCCTGCTGCGCCCGCATCTCCGCATAGATCGCGTCGGAGCGGATGTGCGTCGAGGCGGCGACCAGCCGCCCGATCCTGCCGGGGTGCCGCAGGGCCGTGCGCAGGGCGACGCCCCCGCCGAGCGAGTAACCGACCAGGTCCGGCCGGTCCAGGCCGAGGTGGTCGATGAGCGCCGCGATGTCGTCGGCCATGAACTCCAGGTCGAGCGGCCGGTCGATGTCCGCGGTCCGGCCGTGCCCCTGCAGGTCGACGGCGATCACCTGGTGACGGGCGGCGAGCGCCGGCAGCACCGGGCCGAACATCTCGCCGGAGCCGAGCCCGCCGTGCAGCAGGATCAACGGTCGCCCGGCGCCGTGCGCCTCGACGTAGAGGTTGATGCCGTTGACCTCGGCGTACTGGCCGGTGCCGGCGACGCCGGCGGTCCAATCGGTGGCGGTCACGCTGGTCCTCCGTCCTCGGATCCGCGACCTCGTCGGCCGGGCGGCCGCGGCCACGGGCGTGCGCCTCACCATAGGCGCGCCCGGGCCGGTGTGGGGGGCGCGCCGCGCCCGGGTCAGGAGAAGTGCGTCCGGGGCCGGTCCAGCTGCTCCCCGTCGACGATCAGGTCGACCTTCTCGTTGTAGAACGCGACCAGCCCGGCGATCGGCAGCAGCGCCGCCGTCGGGAACCCGTACGACCAGGCCAGGTCCGGGTGGACGGTGGCGCCGAGCCGGACCGACCACCAGTCGCTGGTGCGGCCCTTGTACGGGCAGGAGGTCCGGGTCTGCGACGCGACGAGGAGCCCGGCGCGCAGGTCGGTGCGGTTGAGGTAGTAGCGGGTGGGCAGCCCGGTCTCGAAGACCAGCACCGGTGAGGTCGACTCGGCCAGCACCGTCCCGTCCAGTTCCACCCGCACGTGCCGGGTCGAGCGCAGCGCGTCCACCCGCGCGTACGGGCTGCGCGGATGGACGAAGACCTCCTCGTCCTCCTCGAACCAGGCGTCCGCCGCGGCCCAGTCGAACCGGACGGTGTCCGCCAGGTCCGGTGCGGCGTCCGGCCCGTACCAGCGGGCGCAGCCCGCCCGGGTGGTGTCGGCGGCGCGTAACCCGTGCAGCCGGGCCGTGCCGCGCCGGGTGCCCTCCGTACGTCCCTCGTTCACCAGCAGGTCGCGGCGCACATCGGCGGCCGGCACGTAGTACTGCGGGTAGAACGGCCACTCCCAGACGTACCGGGCCCGCGTGGTGTCCAGCAGCGGCTCGCCGCCGACGAACGCGCGGACCCGGCGGGGCACCGGCTCGACGTGGTCGACCGGCACGATCGCCTTCGGGTGGTCGGGCACCGGTACCTCCCTCGTGGTGACCCGGCGGGACCGGGCACCGGTTCAACGATCCGCCCGCGCGCCGGTCGCCGGTCCCGGCCGGCGGGTCAGGCCTGCTCCCGCAGCCACCCCCGCTCGGCCGCGAGCAGCGCGATCTGGAACCGGGTCCGCGCGCCGAGCAGGGCGCCCGCGTCGCTGACGTGCTTCTGCACGGTACGGCGACTCACCTTGAGCGCGCGGGCGATCGTCTCGTCCTTCATCCCGGTCGCCATCATGTGCAGGATCTCCCGGGTCCGCCGGTCCGGCCCCGCGCCCCTCGGGGCGGGACCGTCGCGCCGGCTCACCAGTGACACCGGCTCGGCGCGCTCCCACACGCTCTCGAAGAGCGCCACCAGCGCCGCCACCAGCGCGGGCGAGTGCACCACCAGCGAGCCCGCCGCGGGCCGGTCGGCGCGGATCGGCAGCAGCGCCGCCGAGCCGTCGAACACCACCAGCTTCACCGGCAGCCGCGACGCCAGCCGCAGTTGCCCGCCCTGGCCGGTGCCGCGCAGCGCGGTCCGCAGGGACACCGCGTCGGTGAAGCCCTCGGTCTCGTACACCGATCGCATCCGCACCCCGGACGCCACGGCCAACTCGCCGGTGGCCGCCCGCGGCCCGGTCACGTACGGCGGCTTGGCCAGGTGCAGCACCTCGACCGAGGTCCCCTTGAGCAGTTGGCCGTAGCGGGCCGGCACCTGCTCGACGCGGTCCAGCACCTCCACCACGTGTGCGGTGCGCGGCCCGGACACCGCCTCGTACACCTCGTACAGCCGCTCCACGAGCCCTTCGACGCGGGCCAGTTCGGCCCGCCGCCGGGCCAGCAGGGCGCCGAGCGACGACCGGGGCGGGCCGGCGGCCCAGCGCGATGCCGGGCCGTCGACCTGCAACGCCAGCGCGGAGTCCGCGAGCTGCCGCAGCGCCCGCTCCGCCTCCTCCGGCGGCACCTCGACCGCCGCCGCCACCTCGGCGACGTCGGCCGACGGCACCGCCACCAGGTGCTCCAACACCCGCCCGGCGAGGGGATCGAGGCCGGTCACCGCCCACGGGCTGTCTGCGCTTGCGTCCATACCTTCCGACACTCCTGCGGTCTGGGCAGGTCTGCTCCGGCGTACCCCAGCTGGCTGCTGGTCGGGCCGGCGCGGCGGCCGCGTGGTCGACGGGACTGCGCTGGCCCAGGCCGCGGTGCGGCCGATGCAAGTTCTACCAGCCGTAGATCATCCGAAGATTTCGGTGCGGGTTCGTGGACGGTTCGCCCGCCGGTCAGACACCCCAGGAGCTGAGATGTCAAGCGGCGATGGGGGTGGTGGCTCGGTGTGACCAGGCGGTGGCCTGGTTGTAGCGGGTGTGGGTCTTGAGGCAGCCGTGGAGGATGCCGACGAGGCGGTTGCCGATCTGGCGTAGGGCAGCGTTGTGGCTGACGTCGCGGGCGCGGAGTTCGTCGTAATAGGCGCGCGTGGCGGTGTCGTGCAGGATCGCGGCGCCGGCTTGGACGTGCAGGGCGTCGACGAGCCGGTTGTTGTGGATGAATCGGGCGTGGACCGTCTTGGTCTTGCCGGACTGACGGGTGATGGGGGCGGTGCCGGCGTAGTTCTTGCGGGAGCGGGCGTCGGTGTAGCGGCCAGCAGCGTCACCGAACTCTGCGAGCACCCGGGCGCCGACGATCGCGCCGATGCCGGGCTGGCTGAGGTAGATCTCAGCGTCCGGGTGCTGGCCAAAATGGGCCTCGACCTGGCCTTCCATGGTTCGGATCTCGGCGTTGAGGGTGGTCAGGACCGCCACGGTGGCGCGGACGGTCGCCGCGTACGCGCCGGTGACGATCTCGGGCTGGCCCAGGTGCGCGGTGCGCAGTGCCTGCTGGATCGCGGTTGCTTTGGCCGCGATGTCACGTCGGCGGGCTCGCTTGAGCGCGGCGCTGATCTGCGTCACGGTCAGCTTCGCGGCGGCCGCCGGTGTCGGGGCCTTGGCCAGCAGTTCCAGGGTGTCCGAGCCGGTGAGCGTCAGCGGCTGGTAGGCGTGCAGCGCGGCGGGGAAGTACTCGCGTAGCGCGGCCCGTAGCCGCAGGGTGTGCCGGGTGCGTTCCCAGATCAGCGTCTGGTGCGTCCGGGCGACGACCTTGACCGCCTCGGCGATGTCGGAGTCGGCCGCGACCTGCCGCAGCTGGTGGCGGCGGGTGCGGACCATGTCGGCCAGGGCGTGCGCGTCGGCCTTGTCGCTCTTGGCGCCCGAGACCGACATCAGCTCCCGATGCCGGGCGGCTTGCTTCGGGTTGACCCCATAAACCTGGTAGCCGGCCGCGATCAGTGCCCGGACCCATGGCCCGCGGTCGGTCTCGATACACACCAGCACCTGCGCCGGCGTGGCGTCGTCGGGCAGGAGCCCGGCGACCAGTTCATGGAAGCGGGCCATGCCGTCCACGCCCTCCGGCAGCCGGGCGGTACGCAG
>NZ_JBFAJK010000046.1:0-41288 GCF_040655175.1 Micromonospora sp. NPDC050495
AGGGATTTTCGCAGTTTCCACCAGACTGCAACGCCTTGACCTGCACCTTCACACCGCGACGCCGACTATATCGACGCTGAGCTGCGGAACACAGGTGAACCGACCGCCGCGCAACTACGCAACTGGGTCATCGGGCTGCCCACCCGGGACAAGGACGCCATCCTGACCGACCTGATCACCGGCGGCGGCAGCCACGTGCGCAGCCGACTGCTGCGTCGTTACCGCGACGCGCATCCCACCGACGTGTTCACCCTGACGGCCGCTCGTACCGCCGAGCAACTGCTCGCCACCGCCGCGGATCTGCGCGCGGAACGGGAACGACGGGACGCCGAGCAGCGCGAATGCGAGCGCGTTCGCCGGGAACGGTCCGCAGCAGCCGCCCGACAACGGCACCTCGCTCTCGCGGTTGACCAACCCGCGGCCTGGCAGCGGATCGACGAACTCATCGCTACGAAGAAACCCCGCGAGTACGACACCGCAGTTCAACTCCTCGTCGACCTGCCGACCTCGGCGAACGCGACGGAGACAACACATCGTTCCGACGCCGGCTGGCCGAGCTACGGGCGGTGCACGCCCGCAAGCCCAGCCTGCTCGAACGCCTCAACCTCGCAGGCCTCGACACCTGAACAGACCGGAGCGACCGCCGCCCACATCTACACATGTCCCTGTTCTCTGGCGACGCGACCCACGAACGCATTATCAAGCTGCAGCTGATCCTGACCCAGACCCGCCCGGTCGTGCGGGTGCCTGCCCGGCGACCGACGAACTCACCGCAGTCGACCGCTGGCCCGATACCGCCGTCATGCCGCCGTTCCCTATCCCGTGCGGCTTCGTCGGATGACACATGGTTCGCCGCCTGGTGACCATCGCCAGAGTGCGGGGAAGATCGTGAGGCCGCCCGCGGCGTACCGGCGTGACGACCCGGACAGCCGACGCCAATGGCAGCAGACTCCAGGAGCCCGTCCGGACCCGCAACCAGACATCGATCAACGTTGTTTGCTGGGGTGGGCCCGAAGGGTCGGGTGACTGTCAGGGTGTGTGCTGCCGATGGCCAGCTAGGAGTAGGACGCCTCGGCACCCTCGCTGACGACCGCTGTATCAGCACTGGATGGAGACTTGCGACCGATCGCCCTTTCCGAAGTCGTGGCTACTGAACCGCGGCGGGTCCGCGCCCCTGACCAGCACAAGCGAAAAGGGTGATGCCCGATGGGCAGCCTGTGGGCCGGCGTCGACGTCGGCAAGACCCACCACCACGTGTGCGTCGTCGACGACGACGGCACCGTGGTGGTGTCCGAGAAGATCCCCAACGACCAGCACACCATCTCCGGCATCGCCGGGCGGCTCGGCAAGCGCCGCAAGCCGATCCGCTGGGCCGCCGACCTACGCGGCGGACCCGCCTCACTGCTGCTGGCGGTCCTGTTCGACCGGGGCGCGGACGTGCGCTACGTCAGCGGCACCGTCACGTCCCGGATGGCGGAGGCCTTCCACGGCGAGCGCAAGACCGACGCCCACGACGCCTACGTCATCGCCCAGACCCTGCGCATGCGCAACGACCTTCCGACACTCAGCGTCGCCGACAGCGTGCAGCAGCAGTTGAAGCTGCTCGTCTCCCGCCGCCTCGACCTGGTCGCCGACCGGGTACGCATCACCGCCCGCATCCAGGAACTGCTGACCATGATCAGCCCTGCGCTAGAGAAGGCGCTGAATCTGCGCAGCAAGGGTGCGCTCCGGCTCCTCCCGCAGTGGCAGACCCCCGCCGGACTACGCCGAGCCGGCGAAGCCCGCATCCTGGCCTACCTACGCCAGCACGGTGTCCGGGCCGCCAAGGCACTCACCGGCAAGGTTCTCACCGCTGCACGGTCACAGACCGTCGCCGTCGCGGGGGAGGCCACCGCGGCCGGGATCGTGGCGCAAATGGCCACCGACCTGGAGGCAGCCAACGACCGCATCACCATGATCGAGGAAACCCTCGCAGGCATCGTCGCCGACCATGAACTGGGCGAGATCGTCACCAGCCTGCCCGGCATCGGCACCACCCTCGCCGCCGAGTTCCTCGCCCACGCCGGCACCCTCACCACCTACCCCAGCCCCGCAGCACTCGCCGCCCACGCCGGCCTCGCACCGATCTCCCGGGACTCCGGCCGCCGCCAAGGCCACCAGGTCCGGCCCCACCGCTACCACCGCAGCCTGCGCCGGGTGTTCAGCATGTCCAGCTTCGCCGCCCTGTCCCACTGCCCACGATCACGCGACTACTACGACGGGTGACCGCACCACGGCCCGGAAACTGCGCCAGCAGTTACACAGCCTGCCCAGCCGGGACCCGAACGATCCCGGCTACCGGCGGCTGCGCTACGTGCGCTACGCCGATGACACCCTGCTCGGGTTCGTCGGACCACGAGCCGAAGCCGAGGACATCAAACGGCGTCTCGCTCAGTTCCTGCGCGACGATCTCAAGCTGGAACTGTCCGAGGACAAAACGCTGATCACGCACGCCCGCACAGGCGCGGCGAGATTCCTCGGCTACGAGCTCACCGTCCAGCACGGCGACCACATGCACCATCGTGGGAACCGGACGGTCAACGGCACGATCGGGTTACGCGTGCCGAAGACGGTGATCAAGGCCAAGTGCGCTCGGTACTTGCAGCGCGGCAAACCCGCGCATCGGACCCGGCTGGTCAACCACGATGACCACACCATCATCGCGACCTACGGAGCCGAATACCGAGGCATCGTCCAGTACTACCTGCCCGCCGGAGATGTCTGGCGGCTGAGCCGGCTGCGCTGGGTCATGGAGACCTCCATGCTCAAGACGCTGGCCCTCAAGCACCGCTCAGCGGTGTCGAAGATGGCCCGGAAATACCGGACCTCCATCGACACCCAGCACGGCAAGCGGCGGTGTTTCGAGGCCCGCATCGAGCGTGAGGGCAGAGCACCACTGGTCGCCCGGTTCGGCGGTATACCACTCAAACGGCAGAAGACAGCGGTCCCCATCGACCGCAGTCCTGCCCCGGCCGTCGCCCGCAAGGAGTTGATTAACCGGCTTCTCGCAGGCAGGTGCGAGGTCTGCAGCGGCAGCGTGGACGTCCAGGTCCACCACGTCCGCAAACTCGCCGACCTCAACCAGGCCGGGCAGTCACGCAAGAACACCTGGACGAAGATCATGGTCAAGCGGCGACGCAAGACGCTCATCGTCTGCGCCGACTGCCACCACCAGATCCACTCCGGGAACAGCGCCGCACTCACGCAGTAGTCACCGGAGAGCCGGATGCTCGGAAACGGGCCCGTCCGGTTCGGGAGGAGGGCGTTGGAAAAGGACCTGCCCCGGCAGACACCTCGTCAACGCCCCACCTCACCACACCGACGGTGTGCCGGCCCTTCTTCAGATCACCCGTCTCGTCGATGACCAGCACCGCCTCGACATCCCCGAGGTGCTCACCGACGAACTCGCGGACATCGGCACGAACCTCGGCGTCATCCCACGTCACCCGGGTCAGCAGCTCCTGCATCCCGTCCGGGCCGGCATCCCCGGCGTACTCGGCGATCGTCCAGCAGTTCTTCCGCGGCAGCGGCGCCAACAGCCCCCGAACGAAGTCACGCACCCGCCGACGCGGTTCCGGCCTGCGGAAACGCTGCCCGACCGTCAACATCAGGTCATCGAACAACACCCGCCACCGCTGGGCGTCTACCCTGTATCCGGCAGCCACCGCTGCGTCATGGTCAGTCCACACAACCGTCCATGATCGACGGTGGCTGCCCTCGTACCCCCACCGCACCAAACCGCAGCTCAGCCAAGGTCAACATCCCCGGCTGGAGTATTAACTTCGAAGAGCCAGCAAACCTGGACGAAGATCATGGTCAAGCGGCGACGCAAGACGCTCATCGTCTGCGCCGACTGCCACCACCAGATCCACTCCGGGAACAGCGCCGCACTCACGCAGTAGTCACCGGAGAGCCGGATGCTCGGAAACGGGCCCGTCCGGTTCGGGAGGAGGGCGTTGGAAAAGGACCTGCCCCGGCAGACACCTCGTCAACGCCCCACCTCACCACACCGACGGTGTGCCGGCCCTTCTTCAGATCACCCGTCTCGTCGATGACCAGCACCCCGTCGGGGTGGCCGAGCTGCTCGATCAGCCAATCACGCACGTCATCGCGGACGGCGTCGGCGTCCCACGCCGCCGTACGCAACAACCGCTGTATCGCCTGCGGATCCGTGTGACCAGCCCGTTCCCCGAGGGACCAGCAGCTTTTGCGTTCCACGCCCGACAGCAGCCCTTCCACGAACTGCCCGGCGGTCCGGCGCGGCTCCGCCCGCACGAATCGGCCCGCGACACGCGTCACCGCCTCGTCCAGGATGATCCGCCACCCGGCGGGGTCTACGCCGTGGCCCACGGCCACTGCACGATCTTCGGTTGTCCTCAAGGCATCGATGATCAACGCGGTGGCCGTGCTCATGCTCGTGCCACGCCCAACGCCGAAGCCAAGTGACGTTGGAGTTCTAATAGTGCTTTGTTAGGTCGGTGTGGCGTGTCGCTTGTACGAGCGTCGTGCTGGTGTTTGGGTGCGGTGCGTGGATGAGCGAGAGCTGGCTTGGGTGCGGGGGCAGTTGGAGGATTTCGCGGCGGGGGTGTTCGCGGGGTTGCCGCGGTCGGATCAGCGGGCGACGGGTCTGCGGTATCTGCGGGGACTGATGCTGGACGGCCGGCGTAAGTCGATGCAGCCGATGGCCGAACGACTCGGGGTCGATCACCAGCAGTTGCAGCAGTTCCTAACCTCATCCACCTGGGATGTCGCCGGGGTGCGGCGACGGTTGGCGGCGGCCGCGGTCGACCTGGTGGCGCCTCAGGTGTGGGTGGTGGACGACACCGGGTTCCCCAAGGACGGCAAGGCGTCGGCGTGCGTGGCCCGGCAGTACTCCGGCACACTCGGCAAGGTCGCCAACTGCCAGATCGCCGTCAGCGTCCACGCAGCGACCGACGCCGCCTCGGCGGTGCTGAACTGGCGACTGTTATCGTGCCGGAATCCTGGGACCACACCTGCGTCCCCGGCCCGGACGGCAAGCCCGCGAACCCGCATGCCCGCAGGCTGCGCCAGCAGCCGGTCACCCTCGATGCGGCCGGGGCGAAGAAACCACACACCCGCGTGCAGTTGCCGCCCGAGGAGCAGATCGACCAGATCCGCCGGCGGCGCACAGCATCGAAGGTCCCCGACGCCGAGCGGTACCGGCCGAAGTGGCTGATGGCCCTGGAAATGCTCGACGAACTGGCCGCATGGGGGCTGCGTCCGCCGCTGCTGACCGCCGACGCCGGCTACGGCCAGGTCGCCGAGTTCCGCCAGGGCCTGACCGAACGCGGCATCAGCTACATCGTGGCTACCACGTCGAGCACCACCGCTCAACCCGGCGACGCCCAACCCGTGCAGGTTCCCTACGCCGGAGTCGGCAAGCACCCCACACCGAAGTACCCGCAGCCGGCTCGCAGCCTGAAGGACCTCGCCCTCGCCCACGGCGCCGAGGCAACAAGTGTGGTGCGCTGGCGTGCCCGGCTACCCGCACCCGACCGAGCCCCGGGCCGGCCTGCCGGCGAGCTGGCCGGGCACTTCTTCGCCGTGCGGGTGCGTCCCGCCGGCCGGGCCGTCCGACGCGGACCGCACCGCGGCGACGACGGAGTCCTGCTCGAATGCTGGCTGCTCGTGCAATGGCCCCCTGGCCATGACGAACCGACCGACTACTGGCTGTCCGACCTGCCCGCCGACACACCCTTGACCCAACTGGTCCGCCTGGCCAAGAGCCGCTGGCGCGTCGAGCACGACTACCGCGAACTCAAAACCGCCCTCGGGCTGGATCACTTCGAAGGCCGCTCCTGGATCGGCTGGCACCGCCACGTCACCCTCACCGCGGCCGCCCAACTGTTCCTCACCCAACTACGGACGACACACCCAAAAGCAACGGGGCAGACCTGAGCCTCTACGCGGTCCTGCGGCAATTGCAGTACTTACTCGCGACCTGGCTCGGGTTCTGCCCCCTCTGCCGCCAACTCGTCCCAACCTAACAAAGCACTACTAACACGCTGCTTCGCCCTTGTCCGCAGGCTGATGACCGCGCGTGGCCGGTGCTGACGGCCACGTGGGCCCGTCAGTGGGTGGGATCGGGAACGGCTCCTACGTCGGTGGCCGGCTGACCAACAACGCCAGCAACATGCAGCGATGGATCAGGGATCCCCAGGGGGTGGATCAGGGCACGGCGATGCCGAGCCGCGGTGTGACGGAGGCCGATGCTCTGGATCTCACGGCATTCCTGTTCACGCTTGAGTGACGCCTCAGCTTGTCCTGACTGGAAGGAGGACCCGGTGCCGGCCACCGCGCGGGGCAGAACCCCGTCCCGATGGTCCGTGCGATTCGGCCGAATGGCCGGAGTCGCTGCGGCCTGCCTGTTCCTCCTGCCCCCGGTGGTTGCGCCCGCGTCGACGGCGGTCCTGACCGGTCAGGGTCCGCCGCGGTACCCGGTGGCGGCGAGCAGGTCCGCCACCCGGGTCGCCAGCCGGCTCGCCTCCGGCTCGTCGCCGAGCTGTCCGACGGTCCGGGCGAGGGTCTCCGAGGCCCGGCTCTCGACGAGTCGGTATCCCGCCCGGTTGGAGAGCGCCACCGCCGCCCGGGCGTCCGCCACGGCGGCGACCGGGTCACCGGCGGCCAGCCGGGCGGCGGCCAGGCCGGCCAGCGCGGTAGCCTCGCACCAGGAGAACCGCGTCTGCCGGGCCTGTTCCAGCGACTGCAGGTGTTCCGCTGCCGCCTCGGCTGGGCGACCCAGGGCCAGCAGGACCCGGCCGAGCGCGTCCCGCGCCCACGCCTCGGTGCCCAGGTCGCCGATCTCCCGGGTCAGCTCCACGCTCCGCTCGGCGTCCGGCCGGGCCTGCGCGGCGCGGCCGGTTGCGGCCCAGAGCACCGCCCGGCCGGCCAGCGCGGTCGCCTCGCCGTACCGGTAGCCCAGCTCGCGGTTGGCGGCCAGCCCGCGGGTGTAGAGCTCCTCGGCGGCGGCGTGGTCGCCGAGATCGCGGCGTACGCTGCCCAGGTCGACGAGGAGAACGGCGACGTTGTACCGCGCCCCGGCCCGCTCACCCCGGTCGTGCGCCGCCCGGAAGTGCTCCTCCGCCTCGGCCAGCGCGCCGAGCTGCCAGTACGAGAAGCCGAGGTTGGCCAAGGACATCGCCTCTCCGCCGGCGTTGCCGAGCCGGCGGTTCAGCTCCAGGGAGAGACGCGCGCAGGTCAGCGCCGCCTGCGGCTCGCCGAGCCGTTGGTGCACCGCGCTGAGGTTGTTCAACATCGCGGTACGCCCCTCCGCCCAGTCGTCTCCGGTGTCGATCGCCAGCGCGTCGCTGAGTTGTCGGCGGGCGTCCTCGTACGCACCGCTGGTGACGTGGACCAGGGCGATGCTCAGGTGCATCGCCGCCTGGGCCAGCGGGTCGCCCTCGGCCCGCGCGGCGTACAGCGCGACGGTCGCCGCGGCTAGCCACTCCGCGCGCCACCCGCGCTGGTGGAAGTACGCACGCAACGCGTCGGCGAGCTGCCAGGAGTAGTGCCGGGGACCCTGCCGGGCGGTCTGTTCCACCGCCGCAGTAAGGTTGGTCCACTCGGCGTCCAGCCAGGCCAGGGCCGCTTCCGGGGTGTCGAAGGGGTCCTCCGGTACCGGCCGGGGCAGCCGCGCGAAGTGCGGGATGAGCTGCCGGCCCGCCGCGTCGGCGTTCGTCAGGTAGTGGTCGAGGAGCCGCACCCGGGCCTCGTCCCGCCGACTGTCGTCCTCCTCGCCGGTGACCCGGTCCACGGCGTACCGGCGCAGCAGGTCGTGAAAGCGGTACCGGCCACCCGGATGGCGCTCCACCAGGTGCGCCGCGGCGAGAGCGCGCAGCAGCCGTTCCGCAGTGCCCGCCGGCGTACCCGCGAGAGCCGCGGCGGCACCAGCGGCGAAGCTGGCCCCGGGGACCAGCCCGAGCCGGCGGAACAGCCGCTGCTGCTCGGCCGGCAGTGCCCGGTACGACAGCGCGAACGCCTTCGTCACCGCCCCCTGGTCGGCCCCGTCGATGGTCAGGCCGGCCAGCGGGTCCCCCTCGGCGAGTTCCCGGGCCAGGCCTGCGATCTCCGGCTTGCTGGCGGCCTGCAGGTTGGCCGCCGCGATGCGCAGGGCCAGCGGCAGGTGCCCGCAGAGCTGGGCCAGCCGGGCGGCGGCGGCCGCCTCGGCCCGGACCGCGCCGTCACCGAGCAGGGTCGCCAGCAGGCCGGCCGAGTCGGCCGGGCTGAGCACGTCCAGCGGCACCGGCCGGGCGCCGGCCCGGACCACCAGCTCGCTCAGGCGGTGCCGGCTGGTGACCAGGACGGTGCCGGCGGACGGGATCAGCGGCAGCACCTGGTTGGCGTCGCGGGCGTTGTCCAGCACCAGCAGCACCGCGCGGCCCGCCAGTTTGGAGCGGAACATCGCCACCCGGGCGTCCAGCCCGTCGGGCACGGCCCGGGGGTCGACGCCGAGCCCGCCGAGCAGGTGGGCCAGCGCCTCAGCCGGCGGGACGGGCTCCCGCTCCGCGTCGAAGCCGTGCAGGTCGACGAAGAGCTGTCCGTCGGGGAAGGCGTCGCGGACCCGGTGCGCCCAGCGCACCGCCAGAGCAGTCTTGCCCACCCCGGCGGTGCCGCTGACCACCCAGATCCGGATGCCGGCGGAGGGTTCGGCCAGGATCGCGTCCAGCCGGGCCAGATTGGCGGCCCGGCCGGTGAAGCCGGGCACGTCGTGGGGCAGTTCGGCGGGTCGCGCCGGTGCCCCCCGTTCGACGGTCCGGGGCAGGTCCAGCGTGGGGTCGCCGCGCAGGACGAGTTCCCCCAGGCGGCGCAGCTCCGGGGCGGGGTCGAGGCCCAACTCCTCGGCGAGCTGGGCCCGCACCCGCCGGTACGTGGTCAGCGCCCGGTCGGCCCGGCCCTCCCGGTACAGGGCGAGCATGAGCTGCCCGGCCAGGCGCTGCTGGTCCGGATGCCGGGCGACCTGGTCGGCCAGCTCGGCCACCACCTGCCGGGCCCGGCCGAGCCGCAGCAGCGCCTCCGCGCGGTCCTCCACCGCCGTCCACCGGGCCTCAAGCAACCCGGCGCAGAGTCGGTGCCGGACCTCGTCGTCGGCCACGTCGGCGAGCGGCTCCCCGCGCCAGAGGCCCAGCGCGGTGTCGAGCAGGTCGACCGCGGCCTCCTCGTCGGCGGTGCGGGCCTGCGCGGTCAGCGCGGTGAACCGGTGCGCGTCCACCTCATCCGGGTTGACCCCGATGAGGTAGCCGGCGGCCCGCCCGGCGATCTCCACCGGCGCGCCGGCCCGACGGAACGCCGCCCGCAGCCGGGAGACCAGCGCTTGGACGGTGCCCCGGGCGCTGGGCGGGGGCGACTCCCCCCAGACCAGGTCGATCAGCCGCTCGACCGGCACCACCTGGCCGGCCTCGAGCAGCAGCGTGGCCAGGACCAGGCGGGGCTGCCGCCCGCCCAGGTCGAGGTGGACGCCGTCGGACCATACCTCGACGGCGCCGAGCACCCGGAACTCCATGTCGTGACGTACCTCCCCGGTGATGCAGTATGCCGGTCCGCCGTGCGGCGGCTGCAAGCCAGCCGCAAGGGGTTTGCAGTCATGGGAGTAGATCATCGTGCGGTCCTCATCGGGGCGGCTCCCCCCAGGATCGCGCCCCGACGGGGACACCATCGCGGGCGGCACGGGCCGCCGCAACACGGGACGTCTTGGGTACGGAATTTACGGTCCGGAGGAAGGTCGGAGGATGCTCGCATCGGCGGCCGCGCTTGCCGATTTCGCAGTCGCGCGCGCGTACAACCGCGGTTCGTCGGCGGTCCGAAGGGGCTGGTGGCCGTGTCCGGTGGAACGGCCGAGGGTGCAGGCGAGGCAACGGCATGCCAAGCAGGGCGCCGTCGCCGTGTTTCGCACAACAATGGCAACGATGACGCCTGTCGCCAGGATCCCGCCAAAGCTGAATCAGATCTCGCCCGGACCCTCGTGGCACATCTCCTTGTGTGTCTTGTAATGCGATAACACAACATATTGCTTCGATTAGAAGGCGCAAACCTCAAATGGATTTCCGACGGCGCTTGCTCGCCGGTGTATTGCTCAGCCCGCCCGTTGCGCAGGCGCAGTCTGCCCCGGTCGTAGCGGTCCATAAGGTGCCGATTGCCGCCGGTATCAGCCGTCACCAGGTGACGAGCCCAATTGGCCGGATCGGCGAGTCGCCTACCGGTGACGCTTACTACGACGACATTCGCGTACCGCAGGCAGGGATTCAGGCAACTGCTACGTTCGAGACTGGGTGGGGGATGTGACGCTGCGCGGCGATCATATAGCTCTTGTCGGAATGGCCGCACGGTTCCCGGGGGCCGACTCCGCCGACGAGTTCTGGCGGAACCTCTGCGACGGCGTCGAGTCCGTCGAGTGGCGCACTCCTGAGGAGCTGCGCGAGATGGGAGTCGACGCGGCCGAGTACACCTCGAACAAGTACGTGTCTGCCTCCTACTCGGCGTCGGACCTCGACAGCTTCGACTCGGGCTTCTTCGGCCTCACACAGCGCGAGGCCGAGATCAAGGACCCACAGCATCGCCTTTTCTTAGAACTCGCCAACACTGCGCTGGAGCAAGCTGGTTACGACTACCGCCGCATGACGCGGAGAGTCGGTGTCTTCGGCGGCACAGCGAACAGCACGTACCGCGAGGACTACGTCTCGCGGAATTCGGCAGTCATGCGGGTAGCCGGTGGCATGAGCGTCAGCATCGGCAACTACCCCGATTACGTTGCCCCTCTAGTCTCGTACAAGTTCGGGTTCCTCGGGCCAAGTATCTCCGTCTACACGGCGTGCTCCACCTCGCTGGTCGCCGTCCACCTGGCTGCGCAGAGCCTGCGCAACGGCGAGTGCGACGTGGCCCTGGCGGGCGGTGCTCAGGTCGACCTCCCCCTCGGCGCCGGGTACGCGCACGTCGAAGGCAGCATCTACTCCGCCGATGGGCACGTGCGACCGTTCGCCGCGAACGCCACTGGCACGATTTTCTCCAACGGCGGTGGCGTTGTGGTTCTCAAGCTCCTGGAGGACGCCCTCAGGGACGGCGACACCATCCACGCCGTCATCCGCGGTTCCGCCGTGAACAACGACGGCGACGACCGGGCCGGATTCACCGCCCCCGGTGTCCACGGCCAGACCGAACTGATCCTCGACGCGCTCAGCGACGCGGAGGTCGACCCGCGCACGATCGGATACCTGGAGGCCCACGGCACCGGCACCGTCGTCGGGGACCCCATCGAGATCAGCGCGATCGCCGAGGCGTACGCCCAGCACACCTCCGAGCGCGGCTTCTGCGCCCTCGCCTCCCTGAAGGGCAACGTCGGGCACCTTGGCCCGGCGGCCGGCATCGCCAGCCTGATCAAGGTGGCGTACGCGCTGCGCGAGGGCGTCATCCCGGCCAGCCTTAACTGCACCGAGCTCAACCCGGCACTCGAACTCGACAAGACCCCCTTCCGCTTCCAGCGTGAAGCCACGCGATGGGAGTCGGACGGTTCCCCGCTGCGTGCCGCGATCAGCTCCTTCGGCATCGGCGGCACCAACGCCCACGCCATCCTGGAGCGGGCCCCGGAGCCGGAGCCCGCGGCGACGTCCGATGACGAGCAGGGATACCACGTGCTTCCGTTGTCGGCCCGCAGCGCGGACGCTCTGGAGCAGGCCGCCGCCGACCTGGCCGCGCACCTGGAGACCCATGGGGGTGAGCTGGCTGATGTCGCGGGCACGCTGCAGAGCGGACGCGGCCAGCACGACTACCGGCGTGCCGTCGTCGCCGCCACCACCGAAGAGGCCGTTGCGGCTCTGCGCCGTGGAGGTGACTCCGCTCTCGCCGTCGACGGCCGGGGCGGCAAGCAGCAGGAGGTCGCCTTCCTCTTCCCGGGTCAGGGGGCTCAGTACCCGGGCATGGCGCTGGGGCTGTACCGCACCCAGCCCGTCTACCGCGAAGCCCTGGACCGCTGTGCCGACGTCCTCGTGAAGGTGCTGGACTGCGATCTGTTCGGCCTGCTGTACGCCGACGCCTCCGACCCGGAGGCCGCCGTGCTGCTCGCGGAGACCCGGATCACCCAGCCCGTGACCTTTGCCGTCGACTGGGCGCTGGGCCAGCTGTGGCAGTCCTGGGGGATCAGCCCGGCGGCGATGCTCGGCCACAGCGTCGGCGAGTACGTCGCCGCCACCCTCTCTGGTGTCCTTGAGCTAGAGGACGCCCTGCGGCTCGTGGCCGGTCGCGGCGCGCTGATGCAGTCGCTGCCGCGCGGTGCGATGCTCGCCCTGCCGCTCGACGCGGAGGCGGTCCGCCCGCTGCTGGACGACCCGGAGCTGGCCGGCGAGGTTCAGCTCGCCGCGTCCAACTCACCATCGGCGAGCGTGGTTTCGGGCACCCAGGAGGGTGTGGACAAGCTGCGCGAGATCCTCGAGGAGATGGGGCTCCGGGCGACGCCGCTGCGCACGTCGCACGCGTTCCACAGCCAGATGATGGACCCGATCCTGGATCAGTTCCGGGAACTCGTCGCCTCGGTCCGGCTGTCGGCGCCCGTTCTTCCGTACGTCTCGAACGTCACGGGCGACTGGATCACCGAGCAGGAGGCCCGCGACCCCGACTACTGGGTCCGGCACCTGCGCGGCGAGGTTCGCTTCGCTGCCGGCCTGGCCACCCTGGCCCGGCGGGGCGGGCTCGTCCTGCTCGAGGTGGGAGCAGGGCAGGCCCTGTCCTCCTTCGCCCGCCAGCACGCCATGGTTGACGGCGGTCAGATCGCCGCCGCCCAGACGCTGCGTTCCCCCAACAAGGCAGTCGACGACGGCGCATTCGTCCTGGCCGCCGCCGCCAGGCTGTGGGCCTCCGGCGTGAACCTCGACTGGGCCGAGGTCACCGGCCGCCCGCACCGCAAGGTGCCGCTGCCCACCTACCCGTACGAACGCCGCCGCTGCTGGGTCAATCCGGACCCCGTCACCGAGTCCGCCCAGACCAGCCTGACACGGGAGGAGGGCACGAAGCCGCCGCTGCGGGCCCCGCTGTACGTGCCGGTGTGGACCGAGGCGCCGCACCAGCGGCACCAGGCGGACAGCGCCCTCGGCGAGACCTGGCTGATCATCACCGACGACGACACGCGTGGGCACGAGCTGATCGAGACCTGCCGGGCGACCGGCGCGTTCGTCGTCTCCGCCGTTAGCGGCTTCGGCTTCTCCGATGGCGGCGACGGCTATGTCGTCAACCCCGACGACCCCACGAGCGTGAGGGAGTTGCTGGAAGCCGCCTGGGGCGCGGGGCAGGCCCCGAACCGTGTGCTGTACGCAGCAGGGGTGTTCACGGCCGCTGACGAGGCGTCGCCTGCACTCGCCCAGCGGACCTACGACCGGCTGCTCCACCTCGCCCAGGGCCTGGCACGCGTCGCTCCCGAGAAGCTCGATCTGCTGGTCGTGACCGACCGGGCCCACGCCGTCACCGGAGCCGAGGCCACCGTGCCCTATGTGGCCACCGTCCGCGGCCCGGTCATGGCGATCGCGACCGAGGTGCCCGGGGTGCGCACCCGCCACCTCGACGTGCAGATCACCGACGAGCCCGCCCGGCTGCTCCGGAGCATCGTGCGTGAGCTCGGCCAGGACGCCGAGGACCACGTGGCCGTCCGCGGTGCGCGCCGCTGGGTGCGGGATTACCGGTCGATCGCCAACGAGCCCACGGAATTCTCCCTGCTGCGCGACGAGGGCGTGTACCTCATTACTGGTGGTCTCGGCGGCCTTGGTCTGGAAATCGCCAAGGACCTCGCGGCCCGTCACAGGGCCCGCCTCGTCCTCGTCGGCCGCAGAGCTCTGCCCCCCACGGAGGATTGGGACGTGGTGCTGGCTGACCCGGCGACCGGTGCGGAGACCCGACGGCGCATCTGGGGCGTGCGGAAGCTGGAGTCCCTCGGTGCCGAGGTGCTGGTGGGAGCGGCCGACGTGGCGGACGAGACTGCCATGGCCGAGGTGGTGCGCGCCGCGAGGGAGCGCTTCGGCACGATCAACGGTGTGATCCACGCCGCCGGCCTGCCTGGTGGTGCGCTGATGGAGATCCACACGCCGGAGGCGGCCGCGCCGGTGCTCAGCCCGAAGACCGGAGGAACGGTCGTGCTCGATCGCCTGTGCGGCGAAGAGGTGGACTTCATCGCGCTGTTTTCGTCGATCATCTCCGTCTGCGGCGACTACGCCCACTCCGACTACGCCGCGGCGAACTCCTTCATGGACTCCTTCGCCGCATCGCGTGACGGATCCGGACCTTACGTAGTGTCCATCAACTGGGCTGGCTGGAGTGAGGTCGGCATGGTGGCCGGCGGTAACGTGTCCCAGGGCGTCAAGGACCTGGCGCGCGCCCACAGCACCTCGCTCGGCCACCCGCTCATGCACCGCCGCTACGTCGACGAGTCGGCACTGCGCGAGTACGAGAGCGAACTGCGCCCCGAGGCCCACTGGGTGCTGACCGACCACCGGCTCGGCGGCGTTGGCGTCATGCCGGGCACCAGCCTGCTGGAGATGGTCCGCGTGGCGGCACGCGATACCACGGGCGCCGAGCACATCACCCTGTCCGAGGTCATCTTCATCGACCCGCTCGTGGTCGCCGACACCACGACCATCCGGGTCCGGCTCTCCCTCGACGGTGACGACATCTGGAGCTTCGAGCTGACGGCCCACGACTCCTCCGGCAGCGGCCCCCGCGTGCACTGCCGGGGCCGAGCAGGCGTCGACACCGGCGCCGCACCCGCCGCGGTCGATCTGGAGGCGCTGCGTACGTCGCTACGCGCGGAAGACCTCTCCGACTTCGACGAGTCGGACGAAGGCGTCATGACCTTCGGGCCCCGCTGGGATGTGGTCACGTCCTACTACCGTGGCGAAGACGGCCAGGGCCTGGCGGAGCTGACGCTGCCGCAGGAGTTCCACGCCGACGACGAGGGGCTGGTCATCCACCCCTCCCTCATGGACCGGGCCACCGCCTTTGGCGTGGGTGGTTTCGAAGGCCACAACTATCTGCCCTTCACGTACCGTTCCGTGACCGTCCTGCGCCCGATGCCGACGCGCTGCTGGGCCGTCCAGCAGCACCACAGCGACCCGCAGCGGCCCGACTTCCTGGACGTGGACGTCACCATCGCCGACGAGACGGGCCAGCCGTGCGTGGTGATCGAGGGCTACACGATGCGATCCGTCCGCGTCGATGCCGAGCAGCCCGCAGCCGTTCAGGGGCCGGATCGGTCGGAGCCCTCGCACGTGCCCAGTGACCGGCTGCGCACGGTCGAAGGCCAGGAAATCTTCCGCCGCATCCTGGGCCTGCGCCCCGGCTCGCAGGTCGTGGTCTGCCCCGAGGGGTTGTTCAGCCGCCTGGCGCGTGTCCGCTCCTTCGGTACGGCCGAGCTCGGCAAGACCGAGAACCTCTTCGCCGACGGCCAGGCCGCGCGCACGCTGGACACCCCGTACATCGCGCCAGAAACCGAGGTCCAGCAGATCCTCAGCTGGATGTGGGGCGAGGTGCTGGGCGTCGCCGAGGTCGGCATCGACGACGACTTCTTCGGGATCGGAGGCTCCTCGCTCGTCGCGGTGCAGCTCATCGCCCGTATCGCCGACCGGCTCTCGGTCCGCCTCTCCATCGCCGACCTCTTCGAGTACCCGACTGTACGAGCGCTAGCGGGCTGCGTTGAGGCTCGGCTGATCGAGGCCCTGGGGCAGATGAGCGACGAGGAGGCGCAGGCGATGCTGGGGCGCGGGGAGACGGCATGACCACCGGGTCCACGTCTCTCTCCCCGGCCAAGCAGGCGCTGCTGGCCAAGCTGCTGGCGGGCAAGAGCACCGCTCTTGCCCGCCAGCAGGGGCCGGTCGCCTCGGGTACCGTACCCGCCGAGGTGCCGCTGACCCCGGCGCAGGAGCGCATCTGGCTGGCGGACCAACTCGCCGAAGACGCCCCTTTGTTCACGCTGGGATTCACGGCCCGCGCCGAGCGTCGCATGGACGTCTCCGACGCCCAGCTGCTGCTGGAGAGCATGCTGTCCCGGCACGCGGTCTTGCGCTCGCGCGTGGTCGTCACCGCCGGCGGCCCCGTCATCCGGTTTCGTGCGATGAGCGACTTCCGTGTCGAGCACATCGAGATGGGCCTCGAAGCGGATCCTTCGACCGCGCTTCGGCTGGCCGAGCTGGAGCGGGCATGGCTGAGCCACCGGTTCGACCTGACCGGGGAACCTCTCATCAGGATGGGTCTTGTGACCTTCCCAGATGCCGTGGCCCGCCTGCTGGTGGCCGTGCACCACCTGACCGTGGACGCGGCATCGCTGCAGGTCATGCTGTACGGGGTTATGGACGGGGCCATGCCCGCCAGCGGGCTCGACTACCCGGACATCGCGGTGTGGGAAGCGAGCGAACTGCGCGTCACACACCGCCGGCGTCAGGTCAGGGAGGCCGTTGCCGCCCTGACCGGCGCGTCGGAGCCGACGTCGCTGCCGGACGACTTGGTCCCGCCCGCGGAGCCGGACTTCGCGGCCGGTATCCACGACATCGCGATCCCGGTGGAGCTGGCGGACCAAGTGCGGGAAACCGCCCGCCAGTTGGGACTGGTGGACCAGGTGATCATGCTTGCCGCGTGGGCCGTGCTCGTCGCCCGCTGGAGCGGCCGGTTTGACCTGGTGATCGGCATGCCCGTATCAGGGCGTGACGTCGAGGGGGCACTCGGGGTGGTGGGGCCGTTCATCAACACCGTGGTGCTCCGCATAACTGTCGACCCCGAGGCGCCGGTGACGGCCTTGTTCGAGCAGGTCCGCACGCGCATCGCCGAGGCGCTGCGGCACCAGGACGCCCCCTTCAACGAGGTAATGGCCGAGGTCTACGGGCGATCCGCCCGGATCGGCGTGATCTTCAACAAGCACGCGGTCGATACCAGATTCTTCGCGATGGAGGCCGCTCTCCCCCGTACCGCGGCGGAGAACGGCGTGGCCCTGGAGATCTCCGACGACGGGCGCGTCATGCGTCCGCGCCTGATCTTCCAAAAGGAGCTCTACACCAAAGCGAGCATGACCGCCCTGGGACATCGCTTCACTGAAGTGCTGCGTGCCGCCTGCATGCGGCCACAGCAGCCGGTGGCTGCGCTCGGCATGCCCGCAGCCTGGGTCCCTAAGGTGTCGGCTTCCCGGCGGGAGCCGGTCACGATGGCGGATCTGCTGGGCCGCCACGCCGATCGGATCGCTGTCCAGTTGAACGGCGAGACGCTCTCGTACGGCGAACTGCGCGATCGTGTCCGGTCGCTGCGCGACCGGCTTCTCTCGGCGGGTGTCCGGCCTGGGCAGACGGTCTCGGTGAGCACGACGCGATCCGTCAACGCCCTGGTGGCGCTGCTGGCCGTCCTGGACGCCGCCGCTGTGTACGTACCGATTCCCGTGGCAACTCCGCAAGGCAGGCGCGAACAGATCCTCGCCTCCGCGCGCCCACGCGTTCAGGTGAGGGAAACGGTGCACGCCGATGAGCCTGCAGAGCTGACGATCACGGCGGAGAGCGGCGAGAAGATGGCTCAGCATCTCATTCCCGCAGCCGAGTTGTGCGACCGAATGGGCGGATACTGCCTGTACACCTCTGGGTCCACCGGGCGCCCCAAGGGCGTGCTCGTCCGCCGCGCCGCGCTGCTGGCGCATGCCGCCTCAGCGGCGGCCGCGTACGGCATCACGGCGGATGATCGGTGCCTGCAGTTCTCGGGGCACGGCTTTGACGTGTGGATAGAGCAGGTCATAGTGGCCCTGACCACCGGGGCGATCGTGGTCCTGCGGGGCGACGACCTGTGGGATCCGGCGGACTTCGCGGCCGAGGTGGCCGCCCGCCGGATCACCGTGGCCAACCTCCCCACCCCGTACTGGCACGAGCTGTGCGCCCAAGGCGGTGCGGCTCTCGAGGAACTGGCAGAGGGACCCCTGCGCGAACTGCTCATCGGGGGAGAGGCGTTGGACCGAGGCGCTCTTGACGCCTGGTTCGGCCACATCACCGGAACCCCAAGGCTCAACAACGTCTACGGACCCACAGAGGCCGTCATCACCGCTGTGCACGGCGGCCTGGGACCGGACGACGCGCGCTGGGCGCGCGTGCCGCTGGGCAACGCCATGCCGGGCCGCCACACCTACGTACTTGACCCGGCGGGCAATCCCCTAGAGGTCGGCGCCGTCGGCGAGCTTTACCTCGGTGGACTCGTCGCCGAGGGCTACTTGGGCGATCCCCGCACCACCGCCCTGCGCTTCCTGCCCGACCCCTACGCGGGCGGTGGGCAACGCATGTACCGCACCGGTGACATCGTGCGCCTACGGCACGACGGTCGCCTGGAGTTCCAGGGCCGCCGGGACGGCCAGGTGAAGCTGTCCGGCATCCGTACGGAGCTCGGTGAGGTCGAGTCCGTCCTGCGCAGGCACCCGCACGTCAACGAGGCCGTGGTGCTCCTGTGCCCGCAGCCGCAGCCGCATCTGGTCGCCTGGGCGCGGTGCGAGACCGGGGCTGTCGTGGGCGAGGCCGAACTACGCGCCCTCGCCGCCGCCCACCTGCCGTCCGCCGTCGTCCCGCGGTGGATCCGGGTCACATCCGAACTGCCGCTCACCTCCGGCGGCAAGGTCGATCGGGCAACACTCCGGGACGAGGCGGATCAAGAAGTGCCGGCCACGTCTCTGGTGCCGGCGGATACGGCCGACGCCGTAACGCGTGAACTGCTGCGTATCTGGGGCGATCTGCTGGGCAGGGCAGACATCCGGGCCGACGACGACTTTTTCGCGCTCGGCGGCAGCTCACTGCTGGCCACCCGCGTGGCCGCGGCCTGCACCGAACGCTTCGGCCGCCGGGTGTCCATGGCGACAGTCTTCAACAACCCCGTCCTGGACGACCTGGCCGCTCACATCCGCCGGACCCCGGCGGACGAACCCGATGCCGAGGCCGGGGGCACCGCTTCGAACGCCTTCCCGAAACCAAGGAGCCCCGAGGACAACGCTCGCGTCCCCCTGTCCACCGCCCAGCGGCGTTTCCTCTTCCTGTCCCGCCATGCCGCCGAGGCGCAGGCGTACAACGTGCCCATCGCCCTGCGGATCGAGGGCCCGCTGGACGTCGATGCCCTGGCCAGTGCGGTCTGCGATGTCCTGAGCACACATGAGTCCATGCGGCTCGCCGTCCGCATGGCGGCGCACGGGCCGGAAGGCCGCGTCCTGCCGGTGAGTCGGCAAGAGGTGCGGGCGGATCTGGAGCCGCGGAAGTGCGTCTCCTGGGAGAAGTGCCGCGAGCGGGCGGCCGAACTGGCGGCGCGGCCGATCGACCTGACCGAAGGGCCGTTGCGCACGGCGTTGCTGTCCGATCGCAGCAACCATCTGCTGCTCCTATGCGTGCACCACATCGCGTGTGACGGCGAGTCCGTCGAGACGATCGTCCATCAACTCGTCAGTCGCTACACGGCGCACACGGCACAAAGCGCGGAATCGATGCCCGCAGCTGTCCAGTACAGCGATGTGGCCGGTCGACAGGAGGCCGAACTCGCAGCCTCAGCAGCTGACATGCTGCGGCGCCGGGCAGCCGCCCTGGAGGACGTTCGCCCACTGGAGGCGCTGAGCCTGCGGCACCGCTTCGACCACAAGGGCGCAGTCGCCGAGGTGGTCTTCGAGAGCGATGCGCTCACCCGTGCCGCCGCTCGGGCCGCAGTCACCCCGAATGCCGTCATGGTCGCGCTGTGGCAGCTCGCCGTGCACCGGTGGACGGGTCAGGACGACTTCGCCGTGGGGCTGCCGGTCTCCCTTCGCGCCCACGAGGTCCAGCACGAGGTGGTGGGACCGCTGCTCAACAGCATCGCCGTACGGGCCCACTTCCCGGCCATGGGCTCCCTCGCCGACCATGTCAGGTGCACACAGCGACTACTGGCCGAAGCGTACGAGGACCGCTTCCTGCCATTCGAGCAGCTGGTCCGCGAGGTTGCGCCGGAGCGCGACACCTCCGCCATGCCTCTGTTCCAGACGCTGGTTGCTTGGGAGGGCAGCCGGGGTGACCTGAGCGCTGGCGGGACCATATTCCGCCCCGAGGGGCTGGGCTCCGGGGTCACCCAGTTCCCGCTTGCTCTGGAGGTGTGCGAAGACGGGGAGCGGGTCAAGGCTCTGGTGCGCTACAGCACCGCCCTGGTCGGGGAGGATGACGCCCGCTTCCTCGCGGAGTTGGTCGGCGTCATGCTTCGCGTGCTCGACGAAGATCCGGAGCGGTCCCTGTACGACCTCGACGTCGACAACGATAAGAAACCCGTCTACACGGCCAACCCCCCGGCTGAGGGCTTCCGCTCCTTGCCACAGCTGATAGCGACCCTGCCCGCCGATCGGCCCGCCGTGTCGGACGGGTGCCGGGAACTGACCCACGCCCACTTGGAACGTGAAGTCATGTATGCAGCAGCCACGTTGAACGCCATGGGGGTCAGGCGCGGTGACCGCGTGTGCACCTTCCTGCCCAGGACCGTGGAAACGGTCGTTGCCATGTTGGCGATCATGCGTTGCGGCGCCGTGTACGTCCCCGTCGACCGGCGAATCCCGCGCGAGCGCCTCCACCGCATGACCGAGCAGTGTGGCGCATCGGTCGTCGTGGTGCACGCCGATGACCCGTCGGCGATCAAGGAGCTCCCGCAGGAAACGCAGGTTCTGGCTCTGGGGGCGCTGGACGCCACCAGGCCGCAGCCAGCGCCCGCCCCAGTGTTCAAGGCGGTACCGGGCGATGCCGCGTACCTCATTTTCACGTCCGGATCGACTGGTGCACCCAAGGCCGTGATGGTGGGACACAGAGAACTCGCGGCGTTCCGGGAAGCGATCGCTCCCCAGTGGGGACCGGACGAGACGCTGATCGCGGTGACCACGGTCGGGTTCGACGTGTCCGTCCTGGAACTCCTAGTCGCACTGTCACTCGGCGCTCATGTGGTGCTCCACGACAGCGGCCCGGCCTTCGACCCCACCGAGCTCGCAGCGCACATCGCCCAGATGCGGGCCACCCGCCTGTACTCGGTACCCAGTCTCTGGGAGCAACTGCTCGCCACCGACGCCGATCTTGCCGGCATGACCGGCGGCTGCGGCGGCGAACCGCTCAGCCCCGCTCTGGCCGACCGTGCCCGTCGCAGGGGCGTTCACCTGCACAACCTCTACGGCCCGACTGAGACGGTCATCTGGGCCACGGACCAGCCGGTGGACGACCTCGACCTGCCCTCGGCGCAGGAACGTGTGGAGCGGCGCGTCCCGGTCGGGCGCGCCGTTCCGGGAGTCGTCCCCTATGTCATGGACCGGTGGCTGCGACCCGCGAGGACGGGCGCCGAGGGCCAGCTGTACATCGCCGGCACGACCGTCGCGCAGGGCTACCACCGTGCGCCCGCGGCCACTGCCCTGCGCTTCGTGCCCGATCCCTTCGGTCCTGCCGGTGCACGGATGTACCGGACCGGCGACCGGATGCGGAAACTCCCCAATGGTGCCCTGGAGTTCCTCGGCCGCGTTGACGACCAGGTCAAAGTACGCGGGTTCCGTATCGAACCCGGCGAGATCGAAGCCGTGCTCACCGGCCATCCACAGGTACGGGACGCCGCCGTGGTCGTCCGTGACGGGCGCCTGATGGCCTATGTGGTTCCTGGCGAGGGGAAGCCCACACAGGAGGAGATACGCGGACATGTCGCAGAGCGGCTGCCGGCACACATGGTGCCGGCGGTCGGCTTCATCGATGCCCTGCCGCTCACGCCCAGCGGCAAGGTCGACCGCAAGGAGCTGCCGGAGCCCCAGCTGTCCGAGTCAGAGGAGAGCGAGCCGCCCAGGGACACGGTCGAGCGAGTCCTGGCGGAAATCTGGTCCGGGGCGCTGTCCGTTACCGCCCCTGGGCGCGAGGACAACTTCTTCGACCAGGGCGGGGACTCCATCAGCGCCCTGCGCATCGTCGACCGGATCCGCCGTGTGCTGCGTACCGAACTGTCCGTGACCGACGTCTTCGAGGCCCAGACCATCGCACAGCAGTCCGCGAAAATCCGCGCGATCAACCCGAACTCCGAGCGCGTGGCGGCAGTGGCCGAACAACTACTCATGGCTGCAAAGGCGAATCGATGACCGGTGTCTTCGACGATCCCGAGTTTCTGCGCTTGCTCGACGCCGAGATGCAGGCTCACGGACTTGAGCAGGCACCCGCCACGGGCACCGAAGCCGCCGACGGTGCCGCGGACTCCTCCCGGTTGACCCGGGCCGAGACCCGGCTGTGGTTCCTGCACCGCCTCGACCCGGACAGCGCGGCCTACAACATCGCAGCCGGCGTCCGCCTTTCCGGGCCGCTGGACACTCGGCGACTGTCCGACGGCTTCTCGGCGGTGGTCTCACGGCACGAAGCCCTGCGCACGGTCTTCGAGGACGAGCGCGGCCGCCCCCGGGCCCGGGTCCTGGGCCCGCATGACATGGCACCGGAGACGGTCTTCGGCAAGGGCTTTGAGTCACCGGACGCCGCTCACCAGTGGCTGGCCGGGCAGGCCCGCCGTCCGTTCGACGTCGCGGGCGGTCCGCTCGCACGGCTGGCCGTGGCCGAGGCTGCGGAGAACGAGCACCTGGTCTGCCTCTGCGTCCACCACATCGTCGGCGACGGCGACAGCCTTGACCTGCTCATCGCGGAGATATTCGGCCAGTACACGGGTGCCGCGGCAGGGCCCGTCGTCCCACGCACGGTGACCGGACCGGAACCGGTCACCGCGCAGGAAGAGCTGGAATGGTGGCGCGCCAGGGTGGCAGGAGCCCCCACGGTTGTCGAGCTGCCCACGGATCACCCGCGCCCTGCGGTACAGGGCAACAACGGACGCCGCATCGGGCGCCTCCTTGATGAGCAGTTGACCTCCGGCATTACGGGGCTCGCCCGGAAGCTGCGCGTCACCCCCTCGTCCGTACATCTGGCGCTCTATCGCTACCTGCTCCAGGTCCTCACCGGCGAGCAGGACCTGCTGATCGGCTGCCCGGTCACCACCCGGCGGGTCGAGGACTCCCTCCGTGTGGGGAACTTCGTGAACATGGTGTGCCTGCGCACGCCGGTTGCGGACGACCCCCGCGTACGCGAACTCGTGGCCCAGGTACACCAGGCAACCAGTGAAGCCGTGTCCCACCGCGATCTGCCCTTCGAGCGGCTGGTCGAGGCCATGGAGATTGAACGGGAGCGCAGCAGGCCGCCGCTCGTCCAGATCGTGTTCAACCACCGCCGTACGGACATCAGCGCGCGGGAACTGCCCGGCGGGATCTCCGCCGAACGCCTCGAAGTCGACCTGGGCATCTCGAAGTTCGACCTGACACTCACCGTCGAGGAGGCACCCGACGGCACGCGCCTGTACCTGGAGTACGACAGCGACCTCATCGCAGCCGACACGGCCCGCTCCTGGCTGGTCTGTTACGAGGTGCTGCTCACCGAGACCGTGGCCGGCCCTGACGCCCCCATGTCCGCGCTGCGACTCGGTGCCCCGCTGCCGCAGGCCACCAGCGGGCGCCATACGCCCCCGCGGCTGGGGCCGCGCGGCATCGTCGGCTGGTTCGAGGAGCAGACCGCCGCCCACCCGGAGCGCGAGGCCGTCGTGCACGGCTCCACCCGCATCGGCTACGGCGAACTGGACCAGCTGGCCGAGGCGCTGGCCGGCCGCATCGGCCGACGGGTGGCCGATCCGCGCATCCCGGTCGCGGTCCTGACCCGGCGCGGCGCCGACCTCGTCGTGGCGATGCTGGCCGTGGCCAAGGCGGGGCTCACCGCACTGCCGCTTGACGAAGAACACCCGAAGCTGCGGCTGCGCTCGCTGCTCAAGGACGCGGGCTGCACCGTGCTCGTGGGGGATCCCTCCCTCGCGGAGTGGGTCGGAGCCGGGGACCTCGACGTCGTACCGCTGGACATATCAAAGGCGCTGGCCGCCGAGGACTTCGAGCCCCGCGTGGTGACGTCGGCCTCCCCGCTGTACCGCATCTACACCTCAGGCTCCACTGGCACCCCCAAGGGCGTCACCGTGACCCACGGAAATCTCGCGTCCCTGCTGGCCGAGGGCCGCGCGGCGCTGGGGTACGGGAGGGCCGACCGGTGGACGCTGTTCCACTCGATCGCCTTCGACTTCTCAGTCTGGGAGATGTGGGGCCCGCTGACCTCCGGCGGCACCGTCGTGGTCGTCGACCGGGACACCGCCCGCACCCCCGACCGGTTCCTGAGGCTGCTCATCGACGAGCGCGTGAGCGTGCTCAACCAGACCCCGACCGCGTTCGACTCGCTGGTCCACCTCTGGGCGGGAACGCATGCCCCCTTCCCCGGCACGCTGCGCACCGTCGTCTTCGGCGGCGAAGCCCTCAAACCGGCCGCCCTGCGACCGTGGTTTCGGCTGCCGATCGCGGACCTGCCGCAGCTGATCAACATGTACGGAATCACCGAGACGACCGTGCACGTGACCCTGCGCAAGATTACACGGGCGGATGCGGAGCGGCTCATGACGGGCGGCCCGATCGGGGTACCGCTGCCGCACCTGTCCGCATACGTGCTCGACTCCTGGATGCGCCCGCTGCCGCCAGGTGTTCCCGGTGAGCTGTACGTCGGCGGCAAGGGTGTCGCGCAGGGCTATGCGGGCCGGGAAGCGCTGACCACCACCCGGTTCATGCCGGACCCTTTCGCGGCCGACGGCAGCCGTATGTACCGCACAGGCGACCGCGTCCGGCTGCTCCCAGGCGGTGAACTGGAGTACCTGGGCCGCATGGACGCCCAGGTGAAGGTACGCGGCTTCCGCATCGAGCCGGGCGAGGTAGAGGCGGCGGTGGCCGCCCATCCCGCTGTGACCGCGGCCGGCGTGGTCGCGGACGAGGGACGGCTGATGGCCTTCGTGGTGCCCGCATACGACGGCCTGGACGCTGCGGAACTGCGTGCGCACCTGGCGGCGCGGCTTCCCGCGCACATGGTTCCCGTCCTGACGGCAACCACCGACCTGCCTAGGACCGTCAACGGCAAGCTGGACCGTCGCGCTCTGCGGGAGCGCGCCCGGAGGGTGCGCCTCGCCGGTGCCGTCCGGTCCCCCTACCGGGCTCCCCGAGGGGAGCCCGAAGAGGCAATCGCCGCGATCTGGGCCGAAGTGCTCGAGTGCGACCGCGTCGGGGCGGACGACAACTTCTTCGAGCTCGGCGGCGACTCGATCCGCGCAGTGCAGGTCGCGGCGCTCGCCCGGGAAAAGGGACGGGGGTTCTCCGTCGCGGATGTCTTCACCGCCCAGACCGTGTCCGAACTCGCCGTGCTGGCAGGGGCGCCGGATGCCCGCCAGCGCGAGGAAACCCGCCCCTTCGAGCTGACCGACCCCGCCGACCGGGCCCTGCTGCCCGAGAGCTGTGAGGACGCCTACCCGCTCACCCTGCTTCAGCAGGGCATGGTCTTCCATCAGCTCGACGACGCCGCCTATCTGAACGTGACAGGTGTCGCGGTGCGCGCGGCACTGGACGAAGGACTGCTCCGCGACGCCGTGGCCCATGTCATGGCCCGCCACGCGGTACTACGTACGTCATTCGACCTGTCTACCTACAGCGAGCCTCTCCAACTCGTCCACCGTGAAGTCGAACCGCCGGTCACCGTCGTCGACTTGAGGAGAGAGAACGAGGCGCCACTGGCTTTCAGCGAGGCATCCGCCCGGGTGGACGCATGGATGCGTCAGGAGCGGCAACGTGCCCTGGACCTCAACCGCGCTCCGCTCTTCCGTATCACCGCGCAACAGGCGGACGTGGACCTGTTCTGGTTCTGCGTCACCGAATGCCACGCCATCCTGGACGGCTGGAGCTTCACCTCGACGGTCTCCGAGATCCTTCGCGCATACGAAGTCCTACTCACCGGCGGCGAGTTGGTAGCTGTCGAGGCCCCTGCGACGCTGTTCCGCGACTTCGTGGCCGACGAGCGCACAGCCCTTGCAGACCCGGCAACCCGCGAGTTCTGGGACGAGACCCTGGCCGGGGCCGAGCCGCTGGAGCTGCCCGCCCGGCGCGGCGAGCACCCCGCTGCCGCCGACCGGCGCGTCGTCCCACTGCCGCTCGACGTCCAGCGCGGCCTCGAACGGCTCGCCGACCGCTTGGGCACTCCCGTCAAGGATGTTCTCCTCGCCGCGCACGCCGCCGTACTCGCTCTGTGGACCGGCCGCGACGAGATACTCACCGGCCTGGTCGTCAATGGCCGTCCGGAAATGGTCGGAGCCGAGGACACCCGAGGCATGTACCTCAACACCCTTCCAGTACGGCTGAGAACGGCTGGCCTCACCGGCACCACCCTGGTCAAGGAGTGCTTCTGGGCCGAAACCGCGCTGCTGCGCCACCGGATCTACCCGGGGGCGGCACTGGAGCGACGTGGCGCACACGGCCCCCTGATCACTGCGGTCTTCAACTACACCCGCTTTCACGCCCTCAAAGAACTCGACAGGGACGGGTCGGACTCGTCGGCGGTCCGGCTCTCCGGGGAATTCCAGGAGATCGCCCCGACGAACTACCCGCTGTACGCCTCCTTCGACCACGGAGCTGACGATGCCCACGGGCACTTGGTGCTCCTCCTAGCCGCCTCCCCACGCCACTTCGCAGAGTGGGAAGCGGATCAGCTGGTGGAGCTGTACCGGTCGGTGCTGAGGTGGCTGGCGACCGAGCCCGAGGAGGCGCTGTCCTCCCGCCACGTCCTGACACCGGACGGACAGCAGACGATCCTGAACGCGTGGGGTCGGGGCGAGTCCGGCGCTGCCTCCCCCCTCCAGGTTCCGGTCCGCATCCGGGCGTGCATGGCAGAGCGGGCCACCGCTCCCGCCGTTACCGACGCCCTCGGTACGTACTCGTACGCCGAACTCTCCGAGGCCGCGGAGGGTGTGGCAAACGGTCTGCGCGCCGCGGGCATCGGGCAGGGTGATCCGGTCGCTGTCTGCCTGCCACGGCGCATGGAGCTGATCGCGGCGATCATCGCGGTGTGGCAGTGCGGCGCCGTCTACGTACCGCTGGATCCGGCGCATCCGGCGGCCCGTACCGAGCTAATCAATGACGTGGCCCGGCCCCGAGCCGTCGTGGTGGACGCGCAGACCGTCGGCAGGGCACCGCACGGCACTGCCGTAGTGCGGGCGGACATGCCCTCCGCGGCGCAGGTCGGCGCAGCGGATGCGGTCGTGATTCCCGGGGCCGTCGCGTACGAGATGTTCACCTCCGGCTCCACGGGACGTCCCAAGGGGGTCGCCGTCTCCCATCACGCGCTGGCGGTGTTCGCCGACGCGGCGACCGGGGAGTGGGGCGGTGAGGACACCGTCTTGGCCGTCACCACCGTCGGCTTCGATATCTCGATCGTGGAGCTGCTGCTGCCGCTGACTGTCGGAGCCCATCTCGTGCTGCACGACACCGGTGGCGTCCTCGATCCGGACGCCCTGATGACAGCGCTGCGTACGTCCGGTGCGGACCTGCTGCAGGCCACGCCGACCGTCTGGGGCGCACTCGCCGACACCAGGGGCGACCTGACGGGCCTGCGCGGCTGGTGCGGCGGCGAGGCGCTGCCGACTCCCGTTGCCGAGACCCTGCTCAAGCGCGGGGTGCGCCTGGGGAACTGGTACGGACCCACCGAGACCACCATCTGGTCGACGGCAGTGGACGTCACGGACGCTCACCTGGACCGTGGCGTGGTGCCGATCGGCCGTCCACTGGCCGGGGAGCGGGTGTACGTACTCGACGATGCTCTGCGCCCGGTCCCTGCGGGTGTCGTGGGCAACCTCTACATCGGGGGCGGCGGCCTGGCCCTGGGGTATGTGGACCAGCCGGGCGCGACCGGGGCGCGCTTCGTCCCCGATCCTTTCGCGGATGACGGATTCCGCATGTACCGGACCGGAGATCGGGCACGCTGGCGCACCGATGGCGTTCTGGAGTTCCGGGGCCGCAACGACGATCAGGTCAAGGTGCGCGGCGTGCGCATCGAGATGGCGGACGTCGAGTCCGTCGTGCGCTCCCACCCGGCTGTCCGTCAGGTCGGAGTCGTCCTGCGTGACAACCGGCTCGTCGCCTTCGCTGTCGCCCAGCCGGACGCCGAGGACACCTTCGACGCAGCGGAGGTGCGCCGCCACGCGGCGCGGACTCTTCCTGCCCCGGCGGTCCCCGTGATCGTCCGCGTCGCGCAGCTGCCGCTCAACGCCAACGGAAAGGTGGACCGCAAGACGCTGCGTACCGTCGACGTCGACGTCGACGTCGCCGATGACGCAAGCGAGGGCTCCGCTCGCGCGCGGCATTTCGAGCCACGAACGCCGCTGGAGGCCGAACTGGCCCGCATCTGGCAGGACGTGCTCGGCGTCGAACCGGTCGGCCGGGACGCCGACTTCTTCGACTTGGGCGGCGACTCGCTGCGGGCCCTGAGGATGGTCGCCAAGGCGGCCGGCAAGGGAATCGTGCTCAGCCCGGCCGACCTGTTCCGCCACCCCGTGCTCAGTGAGGTCGCCGCCGTGGCGGCCGCGGCGGGCCCGGCCTCCGCGACCATGTTTGACGACGGCCCGGGACCGGTGCCGATCCTGCCGAGGGCGCGAGTGTTCTTCGACCGGACCGGTGACGACCCGGCCCTGGAGCAGCTGTTCCACTACCTGGAGCTGCAGATCGACCTGGACCCGGAGGCGGTCCGCGCGGCCCTGGAGTGGACCGCGCGGCGCCACAGCGCCCTGCGCATGCGCTGGCAGCGCACGGAGGCGGGATGGCAGCAGTACGTTGCCGAACGGCCCGAACTCGTCACCTTCCGGGTCCTCGACCTGCGGGAGCTGCACGAAGGCGAGCGCAGCGAACGGCTCGGAGAGTTCGAGCGCACCGTCCGGGCGGTGACCGACCTGGAGCACAACCCGCCGTGGTCGGTGACGCTTGTGCGGCTGGCCCCCGACTGCACCAGGCTGCTGTTCGCCCTCCACCACCTCGTCATCGACGGCTTCTCGTGGCAGCAGCTGATGGAGGACTTCCTCCACGCATACGAACGCGCCATGCGGGGTGAGAAGTTCGGTGATGCCCCGGCGGTCGAGGGCTTCGCCGCCTGGGCGCGCGCCTCGGCCGCAGCCGCACACCATCCCAAGGTGCAGGTGCTGGCCGACCACTGGGCGCGGGTGCTCGGCGGGTTCCGACCCGTTCCCGTCGACCGCGATCCGGGACCTCCGACGCGTGGGGAGCAGTACCGAGTGCCCCTCTCGCTGGCCCCGGCCGAGACCGCCCGCCTGCGTGAACTGAGGGACGAGGACGGCCGTTCGATGATGGAGGCCGTCCTGTCCACCGCCATAGCACGGGCGTACCACCGGTGGACCGACGGCCAGCCCCTGCTGCTGGGCATCCTCACGCAGGGCCGGGACGGGTACGGCGGGGCGGCGGGCCCCGAGCCCGGCGGCAGCGGTGGCCTCGGCTGGTACACCGGGATGTTCCCGACTTGCATCGATGCCGTACCCGAGGAGACGCCGCACGACGGTCTGCGACGGGTCGCCGGACTGCTGCCCGGCGATCCTCTGCTGCGCAACTCCTTCGGCCTCCTGCGCTATCTCGCCGATGGCACGCCCGGTGCGGAAGCACTGCGGCACCTGCGCCAACCCCAGATCCACCTGAACTACTTCGGGGAGCGCTCTCCGCACGCGCTGCTGGGTCAGGAGTCATACGTACGCCTCCTGGACCCGCCGCCATCATCCATGCAGGACGCCAAGGCCCAGGCGGAAGCGCTCATAGAGATCGAGTGCGAAATCGTCGACGGATCCGTCGAAGGCTCCGTGCGCTACAGCGGCCGGCACTTCACCCGCCACCGCATCGAACAGTTCTCCGCGTACATCCAGCAAGAACTCACTTCGCTCGCACAACTCTGAGAAGGTGTCATGCCCCTCTTCGACGAAGACGACCTGACCATCACCTACCACGTGGTCGTGAACCACGAGGACCAGCACTCGATTTGGCCCATGGGCCGGGACATCCCCGACGGGTGGCGCTCAACCGGCTTTACCGGGCAGATCGACGCCTGCCTCGCCGAGATCGAACGCGTCTGGACGGACATGCGCCCCCTCAGCCTGCGCAAGGCCATGGACGCGGCAGTCATCTGATGAACGACTCCCACCTTTTGCCCCTGGGCGGCAGCGGCGAATGGGGCATCTGGCCCTCCCTCGTCGTCCGCACCACCGGAATGCCCTTCGACTGGCTCTCCACGGTCGGCACGGACTCCTTCGAAGAGGCCAAGTCAGCCGCGCTCGAGCAGTTGTGCACGGCAGCCAGAGACGACCTCTTCCAGGGCGCGCTCGCGTGGCAGAACCCCCTGCTGGGCGAGCAGGTACGCAAAGGCGCGCACTTGGCCGGGCGGCGGCGACGCCACGTGCGCCGTTCGCTGGCCGCCTACCTGTCCCGCTACTGCGCCAAGAACGACACCATCGGCTGTTTCGGACCGTCGGTGTGGGGTACGTGGAACTCGCAGCCGACACGGGTCACGTCTGCGGGCCGGCCCCCTAAGTCCCGGGACGTGTACATGGAGCTGTGGGCGGTCCGCACCTTGGCCCGCGCGCTGCGCCTACGGCACGGCTTGGACCCCTGGGTGGTGCCGCACATCGCTCCGAGCCTGGACATCACACGTGAGGCCATAACCCTTCAGAACGGCTCCCGGCTGCCAGTGACACCGCTCCGGCACGAGGTGCTAAAGGCATGCGACGGCACGCGCGCCGCCTACGAGATCCCGCTCGGCTGCCCGCATCGGGACGCCGACGAGGTGCGCGTCGAGGTGCGGCGCCTGCAGGCCATGGGCGTGCTCAGCGGCGACTTCGCCATCCGCCAGGCACGTCGCCCGGAACGCCAACTGCGGGGCCAGCTCATGCGGGTTAGCGACGTCGAGCGCCGCACGGCCGCACTGCGGGACCTCGACGAGGTCACGTTGGCCGTGGCGGCCCTGAAGGAGCACGCCACCGAGCCCGAGCGGCTGGCCCAGGCGCTGACCGCCGCCGAGGAGGTCTTCGTACGCATCACCGGCGAGCAGGCCGAGCAGGGCGCCGGGCAGTTCTACGCCGGCAAACGCATCGCCTACGAGGACTGCATCGCCGACCTCGACGTGGAGCTGGGGCCCGAGGTCCTCGGCAAGGTGGGGCCCGTTCTGGAACTGGTGTTGATCAGCTCGCGCTGGTTCTCCCACGCGATTGCGGCGGAATACATCCGCGCGGCCTGGCAGATCATGGAGGCCGACGAGGGACAGTGGCCTGACGGCTATCCGTTCTCACGCCTCCTCGCGGCCATGTCCACCACCTTCTGGGACGACGCGGTACGGCCCGTCGACGCGGCCCGCGCCGAGCTCCGCTCCCGCTGGACGAAGATCCTGCTGCCGAACACCGACGGCTCGCCCACCACGCGCTCCGTCGCCGAACTTCGGGATGCGGTGCACGAGATGTTCCCCGCGAGCGGGCCCGCGTGGACCGCGGCCCGCTGGCACAGTCCCGACCTTATGATCGACGCGGACTCCGTCGACAGCATCCGGGCCGGGCGGTTCCAGGTGGTGCTCGGCGAGCTGCACTCGTGCATCAACACCGTCAACATCCTGGTCTTCCTGGACACCGCGCCGAACGTCCGGGAGGTGCGCTCCTGGATGGACCGTGAGATCGCCGGGGCAATTTTCCCGCTCTATCCCTTCGGCACCGGGCACGTGAACTCCCGTTCCGCCCCGCCGGCCGCGCATCTGTCGTCGCTGTGCCGGTACATCGGCGTCGGCAACGAGCCGGCGTACCAACCGAGTTCGGCCGAACTCATCCCTGCTGCCTCCCTGCGGGTCGTCCCCGCGGGAGGGGGGTTGCGGGTGGTGTCCGCGGACGGGGCGTTCGAGGAGGACCTTGTCGAGGTCCTGGGTGACTACCTCAGCACCGCTGCGGCGCAGTCGTTCGGGTTCCTGGAACCGCAGGCCCACCAGCCGAGGGTCACCGTCGACGACGTCGTGGTGTGCCGCGAGACCTGGCGCGTGCCGTTCGCGGACTTTCCCGGGCCGAACACGAAGGAGGAACCCGTCTACGCCTTTTTTCAAGCGCTGCGTGAACGGCTCGGGATTCCGCAGAACGCCTTCGTCCGGGTCGCAGGCGAGGTGAAGCCGGTCTATGTCGATCTGGCCAACGCACTGATGGTCGACATGCTCTGGTCGAAGATCCGCCGCGGACGCGGGCGCGTGCCCGATGGCGACCTGGCGTTCTCCGAATTGCTCCCGGGCCCGGACGGGATGTGGCTCAAGGACGACTCCGGGCAGCGGTACCCCGTCGAATTCAGGATTGTGAGCACAGACAGGAAGAACCATGACTGCGACCTTTGAATCAGTGGGCGGCCCGAAGGCGGATGGCGCCCGTCGGGAGCCGGCTGTCCGTATCGCCGGACTGGCGAAATCCTTCGGCGATGTCCAGGCCGTCGTCGAAGGCCGCATGGAGGTGTTCCCGGGCGAAGTCGTGGCCGTCCTGGGACCGAACGGCGCCGGCAAGACGACCAGCCTGCACTGCCTGCTCGGCCTGAGGCGGCCTGACGCCGGTGTCGTGGAGTTGATGGGCGGCTCGCCGACCTCACCGCGGGTACGGGCACAATGCGGCGTCGTCCTGCAGAACTCGGGGCTTCCGGGCACCCTCAGGGTGCGCGAACTGGTGGAACTGTTCCGTGCCTACTACCCCGAACCTATGGACACCCAGGAGGTCCTGGACCTGGCCGGTCTCGCGGACTTGGCCGAGCGGTTCTTTGGCGAACTCTCCGGCGGACAGCAGCAGCGCGTCTACCTCGGGCTCGCATTGTGTGGCAGGCCTCGCGTCCTGTTCCTCGACGAGCCCAGCGTGGGGCTGGACAGCGTCTCGCGCCGACAGCTGTGGTCCGCGGTGCAGCGTGTCGCGGCCGAGGGAACCGCCGTGCTGCTCACGACGCACTATCTCGAGGAGGCGGATGCCCTGGCGGACCGCATCGTCCTGTTCGCCTCCGGCCGCACGGTCTTCGAGGGCTCGTCCACGGAGATGAAGTCGCACTTCGGCCGTCGCCGCATCTCCCTGCGGCCCACTGATGAACCCGACCTGGAGGCCGTGCGGGCCAGTGGCGCGGAGGACGTCGAATACGTCGATGGCATGCTGTCGCTGACCACGGCCTGCACGGCGGACGTCCTGCGGGGCCTGCTCCGTGCCGAGCCGGACCTCAACGATATCGAGGTGCGTGGCGTCAGCCTGGAAGAGGCGGTCGAGGAGGTCCTGCGTACCTCCTCCGCCGACCTCCCCGCCCCGACCGCGCCGCTGCCCCACCCCTCCGCAAAGGGGGGCCGGGCTGCCGAGCGACTGGATGCCACCTCCTGGATGCGGATGGTGCGCGCCCAGACGAAGGCCGAGTTCCTCAAGCTTAAGCGCGACATGGCGTTCATCCTGACGACCTGTCTGCTGCCCACGATCTTCTTCGCATTCTTCGGTCTCTCGCAGACCAGGAATGGTGACCTGGAGGCCATGGCCTACACGGTCGCGGGCTTCAGCGCCTACGGTGCCGTCGGCGTCGGACTGTTCGGCTTCGGCGTGGGCATCGCGGCCGAGCGCGGCTTCAAGTGGGACCTGCTCATCCGGGCCACCCCCATGTCGCCGAGCGCCTATCTGTCCTCGCGGATCGTCCCGGCCGCCGTCTTCACACTGTTCACGCTCGGCGTCCTCGCCGTCTTCTCCACGGTCGTGGCGGGCGTCAGGCTCGGTCTTGTCCAGTGGGCGGGGCTGATGGGCGGACTCACCCTCGGCAACATCGTGTTCGTCGCCATGGGGCTGGCCATCGGCTACAATCTCTCGCCCAAGGCCGCCGGTCCCGTGTCCACCATCGTCTACCTGCTGCTCTCCTTCGCCAGCGGGATGTTCGTACCGCTCAACCAGCTGCCCAGCCTGGCCGAGGCCCTCGCGCCGTTCCTGCCGACCTGGCACTTCGCCCGCATCGGCTGGGGCGCCGTCGGTGTCGAGCCTGGCTTCGGACTTCCCTCGCTCCTGGTCCTCATCGCCTACACTGCCGCCTTCACCGCCCTGGCTGTCATGGGATACCGCCGTGAAATCAAGACCCGCTTTCTTTGAGCATGCAGCGTTCCCGTCCGTTTGGCCGGGGGCGCTCCTGCGGCAGGTGCCGGGCCCGTCCGACCGACGCCCGCTGGTCATCGCGCTTCCGTACGCGGGAGGGGGCGCTGCGGCCTTCACCGAATGGCGCACCCTGCTGGACGGCGACTGCGCCCTGCTGCCCGTGCACCTGCCGGGCCGTGAGCGCCGCTTCCAGGAACGCCCCTACCGCCGAATGACCCACCTGGTCCGCGACCTCGTCGAGGAGGTCGGCCCGCTCATGGACCGGCGCGTCGTGTTCTGGGGCCACAGCATGGGCGCCGCAGTGTCGGTGGCCCTCACCATCGAGCTGGCCCGGCAGGGCACCCCGCCTCCTGCCCATGTGATCGTCTCGGGGGCGGGCTCGCCCGACCGCAGGGACGCGAAGGACCTGGTCCACGTGCTCGACGACGAGCGGCTCGCCGCCCGGCTACGTCAGTACGAGGGCACCCCTCACGAGGTCCTGGAGAACCTGGACCTCCTCAATCTCGTCCTACCGGTGATCCGCGCGGACTTTGAGCTCCTGGAAACGTGGTCGAGGCCCCGTCCAGCCCCGCTGCAGACCCCCCTCACGGTGCTGTACGGCAAGGAGGACCGCTCGGTTAGCGAATACCAGGTCGACGGCTGGCCTTCCTACAGCGACCGGCCGGTGGATTTGCGGCCCTTCGCCGGCGGGCACTTCTTCATCCGCGCGCATGTCGCGGAGATCGCCGAGATCGTCCGCGAACGGGCCATCGGGGTAGGCAGTTGACTCCCCCAGCTCTCACCGCAGCGACAAGACCGTAGACCGCGCCTTTCGAGGAGAGACATGAAGGCCATCGTCATCAAGGAATTCGGCAGTCCCGAGGTCATCAGGATTAGTGAGGTTCCCGCCCCGCAGGCCGCCGAGGGCTCGGTGCTCGTCGACGTAGAGCGCTCCGGAATCAACTTCGCCGATCTGAACCAGATAGCGGGGACGTACCTCAAGAAGAACGACCTGCCGTTCACCCCTGGCACGGAGGTCTTCGGCAAGGGCCCCTCGGGCCGGCGGGTCCTCGGCATCATCCCCTCCGGCGGCCACGCCCAGCGCGCCGCCGTTCCGGTCGACTCCGTCATCCCCGTCCCGGACTTCGTCACCGGTGAGGAGGCGCTGGCCCTTGGTATCCAGGGCTTCACCGCCTGGCACCTGCTGCGCACCTGCGCCCGCACTGTGCGCGGCCAGTCGATCGTCGTCCACGCGGCGGCGGGTGGAGTCGGATCCCTCGCGGTGCAGCTCGCCAAGGCATGGGGAGCCTCTCGGGTGATCGCAGCGGCATCGACCCCGGACAAGCGCGACCTCGCCCTGTCCCTCGGCGCCGACGCCGCCGTGGACTCGAACGTGGACGACATGACCGCCGCACTCCTGGAGGCCAACCGCGGCCGTCCGGTGGACGTCGTCCTGGAGATGACGGGCGGGCGCACCCTGGACCAGGGACTGGCCGCCCTGGGCACCCACGGGCGCATAGTGGTGTACGGGACGGCCTCGGACGAGCCGTCGACTCCTGTGCGCCTGGAGTCGCTGATCGGTATGTCCCGCTCCGTCGTCGGCTTTTGGGCCGCTGACCTGATGCGTACGAATCCCCGTGCCCTGACCGACACGCTCACCGGCCTGTTCGGCATGGTCAAGAACAAGCAGCTGAAACCCGTCATCGGCGGGACACACGCCCTGGGTGACGCGGCGAAGGCGTTCGAGCTGCTCGCCGAACGCTCGACGACGGGCAAGGTCGTGCTCGACACGACCGGGAACTGACACCGCTGCGGCACGAAGAGGCGGCGGGCCTCCGAGCAGGAAGGCCGCTGTACCCGGGAGACACCCCGCCGGAGAGAGCCCTTCGACGGCGACCGGGAAGGAACGACCCCGCCTCCTTCTTCACCTTCTAAATCAAATCACTCTGCGACCGCGAAGGCCGGCATGTTTGCGTCAGACGAGGAATCCGCCAACTTTCTGATCCACCGCCGATTCGAGGCACGGGTCCAGGAGAATCCCGAGGCGCCCGCTCTCATCCATCAGGGCCGGACCGTCAGCTACGGCGAGCTGGACGCGGCCGCGAACCGGCTGGCGGCCACTCTGAGCGCGGCTGGTACCGGCCCCGAAGCTCTCGTGGGCGTCCACCTGGCGCTGCCGCCGGAGGCGATCATCGCGGTCCTGGCGACGTGGAAGGCCGGCGGCGCCTATGTACCTCTCGATCCCGCGCAGCCCGGGCAGCGCCTTAGGCACATCGTCGAGGACTGCGGCCCGGCAGTGATCGTGACGTCGTCACAGCTGGCAGCCCAACTTCCGGCTAACAATGCCCAGTTGGTTCTGATGGACGGCGATTCCGTGTCCGCGGCCGAGGGTGAACCGGTTCGCGTGACGTCTGCCGTACGGCCCGACAACCTTGCCTACACGATCTACACATCTGGATCGACCGGACGGCCCAAGGGCATCGAGGTCGCCCACCTGGGGCTCGTCACCTCGTACAGGGCCTGGGAGGAGGTCTACGGGCTCCGAGACGGTGTCCGCAGCCACCTTCAGGTCGCAGGCTTCTCGTTCGACGTGTCGACCGGCGACTTCGCCCGGGCGCTGCTCTCTGGCGGGACGCTGGTGCTGTGCAGCAGGGAAGACCTGCTGCGACCGGAGAATCTGCACCGGCTCATCACCCAGCACGACGTGCACATGATGGACGTCACTCCCGCGCTCCTGCGGCTGCTGATGGACCACCTAGAGGCCACCGGCGGACGGCTGAACGACATGCGGGTGATTACGGTGGGTGGGGAGGGCTGGCCGCGCCAGGATTACCTGCGACTGCGTGCTCTTGTCGGCCCGCAAACCCGCGTCTTCTGCTCCTACGGGGTCACCGAATCGAGCGTAGACAGCACCTGTTACGAAACCTTTCCCGACTGGCAGCCCGGCGGGTCCACGCTGCCCATCGGACACACCTTTCCCGGCACCCGTATCGAAGTGCGCGACCCCGAACTGGGCGAGATCGAGGACGGGGCGGAGGGCGAGCTCTACCTCACCGGCGTCGGACTCGCCCGCGGCTACCGGGGCAAGCCCGCCCTGACCGCCCTGCGCTTCTTGCCCGCCCCCAGCGGTCGGCGCGTCTACCGCACGGGGGACAGGGTCCGTCGTCTGCCCGACGGAGCCTTCGAGCACCTCGGCCGCATCGACGACGAGGTCAAGATCAACGGAGTGCGCATCCAGCCGGCGGAGGTCGAGACCGTCCTGCGCGGACATCCCGGCGTCGGCCAGGCCGTCGCAGTGACCGCCCGCGAGGCAGGACGCATACGCCTCCACGCATACGTCACCCCGGCGGGGCCCGCGACAGTGACACCCGCCCAGGTGCGCGACCACGCGAAACGCGCCCTGCCTGCGGCGATGGTGCCCGCCACCGTTACGGTCCTGGACGCGTTGCCCCTCAACGCCAGCGGCAAGGTCGACCGGCACCGTCTTCTCGGTCCGGTGCGGGGTGACGAAGAGACGTACGAGGCTCCGAAGGGGAGTACGGAGATCCGGATCGCCGAGATCTGGCAGGAGGCCCTGCGGCTTCCCCGCGTGGGCGCCCTGGACGATTTCCTCACGCTCGGTGGCGACTCCATCCAGTCGGCCCGCATCTGCGCACGGATCCGTAAGGAATTCCAAGTCGACATCCTGCCCAGCGCCGTGCTGACCTGCCCGACCGTGCGCGACCTCGCCGCCCAGATCGACCGGTTGGCGCCCGAGCAGGAGCCGCCCACAGCACACCCCGCCCCCGATGGGCGCTATCCGCTCTCCCCGACCCAGCGCCGGCTGTGGCTGCTGAATCTGATCACTGGGCCAGACGCCACCTACAACATTCCCATCGCCTTTAGCGCCAAGGGGCTCCTCAACCGGGCGGCGCTCAAAGCGGCGCTCAACCGGATCGTGAGTCGGCACGCGCCGCTTCGGACCCGAATCGTCATGGCCGACGGCGAGGCGCTGCAGGAGGTCCTGCCCAGTCTCGACCTGGACATCAGAGTCACGGATCTGCGCGGGGGCCCAGTTGCCGAGCGCCGGGCACTCGGTGTACTGGCGGACCGGGTGCGCGAGCCGTTCGACCTGACGGCAGGTCCGCTCATCCGAGCGGACCTGCTGCAGTTGGACCAACGCAGGTGTCAGGTGCTCGTGACGGTCCACCACATCGTCTTCGACGGCTGGTCGGCCGAGCTGTTCCTGACAGAACTGGGGCAGGAGTACGCGGCGGCACTGAGCGGCGAGACGGCCGCTCTGTCTCTGTCGGCTTTCGAGCTATCGTACGGGGACATCGCGGCCTGGCAGGACCGGCGTCACCGTGAAGGCGCGCTTGCCCATCAGCTGGATTACTGGAAGCGTAAGTTCAGTACGCTTCCGCCCTCACTCGACAGCCTTGCGGACAGGCCCAGGCAGGATTCGGGCGAACGTGCCGAGGCCGGGCGGGCCACACAGTGGCTCGGTCCGGCGCTCACCGGTGCCGTACGGACCTGCGGGAAGCAGCACGCGAACACCCTTTTCGTCACCCTGCTCAGCTGCTTCACTGTGCTTCTGTCACGCCTCACGGGCGAGCATGACATTACCGTTGGCACCCCGATCGCGGGCCGGGACCGCGAACAGACGCAGGACCTCATCGGCTTCTTCGTCAATACGGTCGCCCTACGCACGGACCTTGATGGTACGCCGACGTTCACCGATCTGCTCGGCCGGATGCGCGATGGGGTGCTGGAGGCCTATGCCAACCAGGACGTTCCATTCGAGGATGTGGTTGCGGGTGTGTCGGCCGCCCGTGCCGTGGGCCGTAACCCACTCTTCCAGATCTGGTTCAACCTGTTGGGCGACCCCGACCAGCCGCCGCGCATGCTGGGACTGGACACGGAGATGACCGAACTCCCGGCGCACGCGGCCCTCTTCGACCTCGGCCTGTACGTCACCGACCACGGGGACCGGCTCCGGCTCGACCTGTCCTACGACCGGAGGCTGTTCAGCGACACGCGGGCCCAGGTGATCCTCGAACAGCTCACCCACGTCATCGAGGCCATGACCTCCAGACCCGAAGAGCGGATCGGCGGGATATCCCTGGTGGTCGACACCCACCGAGCTCTGCTGCCGGACGTCAGGGTCGGGTTGGGAGGTGCCATGCCCTCTGCTCTCACCGCAGGGGTGCGCAGGGGAATGGCAACGGCCGCCGTCCACGACGCGTCCGGCGCGAGGCTCGCAGGAGAGCGACTGGCCACGCTTGCCTCCCATGTCGCCCACGAACTGGCCGCACTCGGCGTGCGAGAAGGGGAAGTCGTCGCGCTATACGCGGCCCGGACCACCGCTCTCGTACCGCTGCTGGTCGGCATCCTGGAACGCGGCGCGGCATTCGTGCTGCTCGACCCGGCCCAACCGCCCGCCCGACTGCGGGCCCAGATGGCGGCCGTGGAACCGGCGCTGCTGATCCGGTTCGAGGAAGCTGGTCCGCTGCCGGAGGCGATCACGGGCTCTGGCGTACGCGTGACCGAAACCGGGCGGCTGCTCGACGCGCCCGACGAGCCAGCGCCTGCGGAGTCGGCCCCCGGCGCGGCACATCCCGCGTACGTCATGTTCACCTCGGGATCGACCGGGCTGCTGCCGCGCGGTGTCATCAGCGGACCGGACCCCCTCGCCCACTTCCTCGCCTGGTACGTCCCGACCTTCGGCCTCGGCCCGGACAGCCGCTTCGCGCTGCTGGCCGGACTCGGACACGATCCGCTGCTGCGCGACGTCTTCACCCCGCTGTGGGTGGGGGGCGAACTCCATGTGCCTGACACCGAGCTTCGCAGGAATCCGCTGTCGCTCCTGCACTGGCTGGTGCAGCGCCGGATCACGGTCCTCCACCTCACCCCGCCCCTCGCACGCCTGCTGGCGATCGCGAGCGGGGAAACGGGGATGCGGCTGCCGGACGTCCGCCTGATCTGTTACAGCGGCGACGTCCTGCGGCAGGGCGACGTGACCGCGCTCGCGGCGGTCGCGCCGTCGGCCCGGCACGTCAACTTCTACGGGACGACCGAAACCCCGCAGGCGATGGCGTTCTACGTCGTCGAGCCGCAGGACCTGGACCATGCTGCGGATGCTGGCCTCTCCGTACCGATTGGCAGAGGCATCGCGGACGTACAGATCCTCGTCATCAACGGCTCCGGGGAGCTGGCCGGCATAGGCGAGGTGGGCGGAATCGTGATCCGCACGCCCTTCCTCGCCGAGGGCTATGTGAAGTCCTCCGGTACGGGAGGCTTCCACCGCGACCCCATGCCGGGGGTACGCAGGTACGCCACGGGCGACAGGGGCCGCTATCTGCCCGATGGCACCGTCGAGATCCTCGGCCGCACCGACGGCCAGGTGAAGATCCGGGGATTCCGCGTGGACCCGGCGGAAATCGACGCCTCCTGCCGACGGCTGCCCGGCGTAAGTGACGCGGTGACGGTTGCCAGGAAGCACGCAGAGGGGGACATCCGCCTGACCACATACGTCGTGACGGCGGACGGTTCGGCACCCGTGGCCGGTCAACTGCGCGCGGACCTCGCGGCTCTCCTACCCGAGTACATGACCCCTTCCGAGGTGATAAAGATCACCGGCATGCCCCTGACACCCAACGGCAAGATCGACGCCCGGGCGCTCCCGGAGCCGACGCCGAACAGAGAGCCCGAACGACGCGCGTCGGGAGGTGACCTGGAAGAGACCATCCGCAACATATGGAAGGCCGTGCTGAAGGTGGACGACGTCGCGCCGAACGACAACTTCTTCGACCTCGGCGGTACGTCACGTCTCATGGTCCAAGTACAGGCGTCGCTGCGTGAGCGGCTGGGAAGGGACACTACGCTCGTGTCGCTCTTCAGACACGCCAGCACGGCAACGCTCGCTCGCCACCTCCAGGAGACAGCGGTCCCCACCCCCGCTGGGAGCACGCCACGCCGCGAACGCCGCCGTGGCCACGCGGCAGCCCGAGCTCAGCGGCTCGGACGCCGAGGCGGCCGCTCATGACACCGTTCGTCCTGTTCGACCTCGACGGCAGACTCATCCTCCGGCCTCCGGTCCGCAACGGCAGCACATGGCCGCGAATCAGTGGGCGATCCGTGAGACATCGCGGGCCTGGTGGAGGTCTTCACGGAACGTGACGTCCCGGACGTGGTGGACGCGGTTCTCGATGTGCCATTCGCGGCGGGTGCAGTCCTGCAGGTCGGCG